>JBFWKK010000044.1:0-21422 GCA_050252715.1 Sphaerochaeta sp.
AAGTATATACCTTGCCTTGTACTATGCTCTTTCCCCAATCAGAAGGAACTGGAATCCATTCAGATTCTGTAAAGAAAAAGGGAGAAGAAAGAATGATGCAACCAATCTGAGGATTCGATACTATCTGTTTACGGTATTTGGCAATTCGTTCGTTTAGCTCCTTGAATGTCTCTGTTCCATTCTTCTCTCCAAATGCCTCCCAAGCAAGAAAGCTGGGCAAGTTATAGAACCTCACAAAATACCCACCTCCTACAATAAAATCGCGTGGCGAATGCAATTTGAACAAGAACAACTCACCAGGAGATAGTGCCTTAAACTGCACACTCCCTCCCGGTTTCCAGAAATTCACTTCATCATATGATTGAGAAGAAAGTCTTTGAAACCATGAGAAATCTGTTATACCAACAAAAGCTCTCATTGCACCTCCTCAGCCGCCAAAGCAAACAACACAGCATCCTTATAGCCATGTATCCGTGTCTTCAAGAAGTGGGAGAGAGAGCTATCAGTACAATATACATAACACCCTTTCATCCCCCGGCTCATGAGTGTACGATAGGTATTTCGTATGATGATGTCGGCAGTTTTCATTGCCTCACGATCACCCTTCTTGATAGGTCCCTTCAACCCCTTCAGGGATTGATCGGTCTTTGCCCGCTTGGAGTAATCAGTGATAACGCTCCCTTTTTGGTAGCGCAGGTCATCCCCTATGATCACCCCGACATAGCTGAATTCAAGTCCTTGGGTGGTATGGATGCAGCCAACTTGGTTGATCGACCCTTTGGAAATTGCATAGGTACCATCACTGCTGAGGTTCCAGTACATGGAAAAGTCATCAATGGTAATATCTGGAACTGAATCTGGATTGTTCTTACTCACCCAATCCCAACAGTACCCTGCTACAATCCTGGCTTTATCATCTTCCCTATTTCTCTCTTCAATAAGCCTACGCAGTTCATTGGGATTATCCACAACACGGAAGTCATAGTCGATTCCTTCCAAAGTAGGATTGGCTGTCTCTTCCTGGACTCCCAGCACTCCATCAAGCCATGAAAGATATCCGTCAGAACCGTTGCAACGGAATTGAGAGAGAAGCCTCCCCTCCTGTACCTCTGCGTTGAAAGCTTTGGCCCAAAAGAGTATTTGAGACCGATCTCCATAATCCTGAGCAGTAACCCGTTGGTCCTCATCAATGAAGAACACGCTGCACCTGCTTGCATGTATGATCTCCTTGATCTGGTCTTCACCGCTAATCCTCGGTCCTTGCTGGGAACGCTTGTTGAGTCGATGTGCTTCATCAACAATGAGGGTGCCAAAATCATTTGACTCTGCATGAATAAATGCCGTGGAACCTTTGAAAAGACTGCTGATGTTCTTTTGTTTGAATGCCCCTGCCTTAAGTTTTGCCTCAAACACCTTACGGGGAGCACTGTTCTTTGTAACATAGGCACACACCTGGTCATCGTTGATCAACTGCACCAGGAGGTTGATGGCAACTACTGTCTTTCCTGTTCCAGGTCCCCCTTGTACAATGAAAACCCGTTTCTTTCCGTCCTCTTTACTTCTACGGGCAAAACTGAGCATCTGCTCATAGACTATCTTTTGTTCATCGATGAGTATGAACTCCTCTTTCCCTCTCAGCATTGCAGAGAGAGCGTCTTGCAGACTCTTGGATGGCCGGATTTCACCATTATCGATGTAATACAAGGTTTGTTTTGCATCCCCTGTATGGATGTATTTCTTGATGAACTCCCTCAACTTCTTGACGTCGCTGCGATAAAACACAGGAGCCTTATCGATCAAGTTTTGAAAGTATGGTTGCTTCAGAGGATCATCTTCACTCGGAATATAGTTGTGGAGATAGGCACAACTCTCCAAGTGAATCGGTATTGCATGTATGTTTGCATTGAAATCAGAAATAAGGGACCGGTAGGACCATGCTTGGTAGGAGGGATGGTGAACTACTTGCAAGCCATGGGAGAAACGTGTCTGTACATCGATGATCTCCGCCTCCAGAAGTTGGTCAACATAGGGGACAGGTTCAACCTTGCTCCACTGTTTCAGCTCAACGATTACAGCATTATGCTGGTTTTCTTTGTCCAATCCACTAAGGATGAAATCGACTCGTTTATTGGTATTGGGTATACCAAATTCAATAGCAACACCGGAGGTGTCAGGGATCTCAGAGTCGAGTAATACATTCTGCATGTAATTCAAT
This sequence comes from Sphaerochaeta sp., assembly GCA_050252715.1. GTDB lineage: Bacteria > Spirochaetota > Spirochaetia > Sphaerochaetales > Sphaerochaetaceae > Sphaerochaeta. The sequence goes on from JBFWKK010000044.1 coordinate 2,216, forward strand.
GAGTTACGCCAAGACTGTTCTTCACTTGAGCTGACTCTTTTGTGAAGCCTGTTCCACATATTCATTTCAATCTTCTGGTCGATTGAATTATCCTGGACGTCAGATAAGAATTGCTGCTTATCCCCTTCGTATACGAGCATCACACCCTCCGTGGTATCAATCTAGTGTACCACACTCCAAGAATTGTCGCGTTAGGAATTACTAGAGCTCAGTATACTTCTTTGCTGATCCGTAGGCTTTCTTTACATCATACTTCTCGGCGTTCTTTTGGAGCTTCTTTTGGATAATGGTAGGAATATCTACCCCGATTGAGTCTGCAAACAGCACTGAGTAGATAAGGATATCTGCCAGCTCCTCTTCCATCTGCTTTTGCTTTTCTCCCACGTGTACATCCTCTCCGGACCACTGGAAACATTCAAGCAACTCAGAGGATTCAAGGCTGAGAGAAATAGCCAGATCTTTTGGGGTATGGAATTGCTTCCAATTCCGTGCATCGCGAAAGGCGAGAATATCGGCAATGGGAATTGGTCTTTCATGGAAAATACTTCCTTCCCCTTTTTCAAGATACGTCCGGGAAACCCCAAAGGTAGTACAAAGATGTTCCAGAAATCCAGAGGAGGGAGCTTCAATTTCTTTCTGGTATGCTTCCTTATCCAATCCAAGATTCAGAGCCATCTGAGCATCATCCAAGTGAAGCAGGTTCTGAATATGCTGTATACGTTGCTGTAGTGTTTTCATTGGTTTGTCCTTCTGGGAATAGTAGCATGGAATGCGAGTGCTTTGGAAACCAATCATTGACGTATCCGATACACAGGCGTATCCTGGGCTCATGGCAGTGCAGCTTTCAAACAGAATATCCCAGAAACTAATCTCCCATCTTGCGATTGGAAATCACTATGTACTACAAGATATTGCTGATCTGATGGAGATGAACATTGCTGCTGCAATGCGTAAGGGAGTACTTTCCAGACACGGTGAAAACGCAATCGTACTCTTGATAAACCTAAAGAAAGAGAGCTATGCCACCCCGTATGTCGATCACATCGACAACGACGTCCTCTACTGGGAAGGGCAACTCAAACAACGATTTGTCGAGAATCGGATGAATACCGGAGAGTATGAAATATTCGTATTTGTCAGGGAGCGGGTGAAGACGCCATTTTCATATTATGGTCGGGCTATTCCCATCGCCAGCCAATACTTTGCCCCGGGTACTCCCTGCAAGACAAAATTCAGCCTCTATGAATATGCCTCAGCTTTCAATTACCAAGACAGGGAACAATCATTGGATCAGGAACATACCTATACTATAGGTATCCCCACTACACGCATCGGGACCACCACACAGAGAACAGTACAACACACCTATCGAAAGCAAGCTCTTGAATTATGGCACAACAGCTGTGCTGTGCTGGGAATTGAAAAGCCCAAGATTCTTGTTGCAAGTCATATAAAGCCGTGGAGAGTGGCCAACGACCAGGAACGAGTGGATCCAAAGAATGCACTCATTCTCTCCCCGCTCTATGACACACTTTTCGACCTAGGCATGATCACCTTTGATCCCTCAAGGGGTACCATCAAGCTATCCAAACAGCTCGACGACAATGAATATGACCGTCTTGGCATCGATGATTCCAAACACTTGAGCATGGTCCCCGATGGCACGGAGCACTATCTGCACTATCACAACAAGTATGTATATGATTTCGCTCCATTGCTCGAAACAGAACTTGAATTGCTCACCTATTGATTTCACTACCCTTGCTTTCTCACCATATCCTACCTATACTATGGGTATTAGGAGGACATCCATGGACTTATTCGAAGTAGCAATCAAACTGGAACAAGAAGGAATGCAGTTCTATAGTGACTTGGCAAAGAAGGCTCCCAGTGAAGGGTTTGCCAATATTTTCAAGATGCTTGCTGATGATGAAAAAAAGCATGAGAGTTATTTCAAAGCCCTACAGAAGAAGAGTGCACCGGTACCTGTAGACACCACGGTGGTAGAGGCAGCAAAAACGGTTTTCAAGGCATTCGACCCAGACTCCTTCCCCCCTTCTACTGATCAAATTCCTGCATACGAAGAAGCTCTGGCTGTAGAGAAGAAGAGCATCGATTTTTACAAAGAACAAATTCCACTCGTGACTGACGAGCAAGCCAAGAAAGCGCTCTCACGTATTCTCTCAGAAGAGAAACGCCACTATGAAGTACTGGATGAGATGATCAAACTCATTAGAAGGCCCCACCGTTGGGTGGAAGACGCTGAGTTTGGAGTGAGAGAAGACTATTAAGTTCGATTTGTCTTTTTGAGTAACGACAAAGCATCGTGAGTATCCAGGGGTTTACTGAAAAGGAAGCCCTGGATTTTGTCGCATCCGTGCCGCTTCAGATAATCCCATTGCTCTTCACACTCAACACCTTCAGCAACTACGGTATGACCCAGTTTATGGGCTAAGGAGATAATATCTGCAGTAATGGCATCTTTGTCTTCGAGCACAGCCAACTTGTCAATAAACGCCTTGTCAATCTTCAAACAATTGACATTCAATTCACGTTCACGCGAAAGGGTGGAATATCCCGTACCAAAATCATCAATCGCTATTGAGATGCCCCGTTGTTGAAGTGTAAAAAACAGATCGTTCACCTCTTGGAACTTGGAGATAAAGACCGACTCTGTAACCTCAAGGGTTATATTATTGGCATTCACCTGTGCCCTCTCAATGGAATTCATCAACATCTGCAGGAAACCCTTGTGCATCAACTGAATTGCAGAGATGTTTATTGAAACTCGAATATCACCAAACCCTTCTCTTTCCAAGAGCGAGAGAAATTGCAAGGCCTTTTCCACAATTATCCTACCAAGAGGAACGATAAGCCTTGCCTTCTCAGCTATCTCAATGAATTTGGAGGGAGAAATCTTGCCAAGCAAGGGACTTTCCCAACGAGAAAGCGCTTCAAAGTCTGTTATCCTTTGATTTTTCACACCCCATACCGGTTGGAACTGCAAGTAAAACGAAGATGAAGCAGGATCCTTGATTAACAACGCAAGCTCCTTCTCCAAGCGTGTGCGTCTCTGCATCGCTTCCTGCATTGCCTCATCAAAGAAGCAAATCACCTTGCCTGTATCAAACTCAGCCAATCCTGCCTCAGAAGCAACCAACAGATTGGTGAGGATCTCCTCAAATGGAATATCGGAGAGGGAAACCACTCCAATACCCCACCCGACCCGCTCCTCTCGGAGAATGGAAGCAACAAGTCTGGAGATACGTTTCGCAAAGGCTGCAAGTGCCACATCATTGTCAATAAAGAAAATCAGTTGGTATTCATAGGAACTGAAGAGCATGTGTTCAGTATCACCTTGAGCGTGGAGGAGGGTGGCAATACGCTTCACCAGGTTCCTGCTGTACAGGAATCCATGGGAAAGGCTCAAAGTATGGACAGCTGTCAAGTTGACCGCTAGCAGAGCCTTTCCTTCTCTTTGCTTGATGGTTTCAAGGAAAGAGACCAAGTTTCTTCTATTAGGCAACTCAGTCCACTCATCATGCGTATGGAAATATGCAAGGGTCAGTTCCTGCTGCTTACGGATGGTGATATCAAAAAGCATCCCCTCAATGGCAGCAATGTTCCCCTCATCATCCAGTATTCCCCGCCCAGTGTCGTAGGCCCACTTCTTCTGCCCATCCTTGGTTATGATTTCGTACTCTTGAATGAATGGGGAATCCTTCCTGGAGAGCAACAACCACTCATCCCTCACGTTCTTTCGGAAGCGTGGTGCAATTACTTCGTTGTAAGAGATGAGCCGGTTATCAATCAACTCTGCTGGGCTATAGCCAGTAAGGTATGTACAGCCAGAGGAAACAAACTCCATCGTCCAATGCTCATCAAAGCAACAACGGTATGCCATTCCCGGAAGCTGTGAGAGGTAAGAGTGCATGGCCCTCTCCCGCTCCCTGAGCGAGTACTCCAACTCCTTCTGCTCGGTAATGTCCTTGACGATCCCGATATAATCATCCATCTCCTTCCTGTCCGTAAAAAGGCGACTGACCGTCAGGCTAACCCAAACCAGTGATCCGTCAGGTTTGATGAACCGCTTCTCAAGCTCATAGGAGGAAATTTCATGGCGGGAGAACTTTGCATAAGGCACCATCTCCCTTTCCAAATCATCTGGATGGGTAATACGTCTCCAATCGGTGTTCATCAGCTCTTCTTTGCTACGTCCCATGATCTCAAGAAGCTTGGCATTTGCCCTGACCATCTCCATATTGGCTTTGTCCAGACCACTATAGACAGCTATACCCACCGGAGCCTGCCAGAGTAAACTGTCAAACCAGATGTTCCCTCCAGACTGGGAAATCCCTTTTGTATGCAGGGAAAGGCGGTGCTTCACCATCTCAAGAGTGAACGGGCGGCAAAGATAGTCTGTAGCACCCAATGCCAAAGCAGGCCCAAGTGCACTGGCAGAACCGACTACAATGCTGCATACCGGATAGGTTACCAAGGATTGGATGAAGGAAAGACCAATGGAGAGATCCACAAAGACTATCTGAATTGACGGGTGCTTTTTGACACACCTAACAGCCTCTTCTTCTCCAGAAGCAGACCATAGCGAGTAGTCCTGTAGAAGCTCTTGCAGGAGGACCATCTCATCAGAAGAGAGACCGACAGCAAGGATACCAATCTGCACCATCACACCCCAATGCAAGGGAAAGACCATGGAGAGCTTGCCCTTCGAATTTTGCCAAGTTAAAATTAGTATACAAGATACATTGCTTGCATACAATGATAAAACAGATCATAAGAAACGTACGCGAGTAGTAATATGAAGTGTCCCACTAAAAAGAGAGAGAAAGGAGACAAAAAAATATCCCATGGGAATCGTGTTATCATTGGTTTACCACTAAATCAAGATAAACAGGGAGATACCATGGGACGTAGACAGCTTACACTGGAAAAGCACTGTAGGGGAAGTCATTTCTCTGATTGATCAAAGGCAAAGAGTTCTTCCTTAGCAACAAACAAGGCTGCAGTGAATTACAACCCTGCTGGTACTGGAAAGAAACAGTTCATCCTACAATCGCACACGAAAGGTTGCCACTTCAAAAGGATGCAGGCAGTATTCGATCAGCAAATCTTCATGCCATGCATCTTCCATCGGCTCTTCAAGCAAATCAACAAGCATCCATGCCTTGCAAGTTGCAGGCAAGCCTATCTTGATCTGTCTCTTCCCCCCTCTGTTCTCATGCAAACGGATAATTACATCTTCTCCATCCTCGCTCTTTTTCAATGAATCCAAGGCAGCCTTGCATTGCGAAAAGTCAAAGCGGGGTATGTGAGATTGCATGGATCCAGGTATGACAAGCATAGGATCGTTGAGATCCCAGGCTTCTTCCATAAGCCGACTCTCATGCCAAGGCTCAGTATGAACATACAGTGCATAGGTAAACTCATGGGCTCCCTGTTCGGCAGTATGATCAGGATATTCAGAGCTTTTTACCAGTGAAAGGCGCATGACATTGTTATGGATATCATACCCATATTTACAATCATTGAGCAAAGCTACAGCGAACCCTGTTTCTGCTAAATCAGCCCACTGGTGTCCAACGACCTCAAACTTTGCAGCATCCCAACTGGTATTCATATGGGTAGGTCGCTCAAGACTTCCAAACTGTATATCATATCTGGCAACAGAAGAGCGCACATCGACAGGGAAGGCAACTCTCATGATCTTTGCTTTCTCCTGCCAATCAGCCACGACATGGAAATCAATACGAGGAGTATGGGCATACACAATCAGATCCTCGACAATCCTGGAATGCCGGTATCGCCAGATAAATCGCACACACGCAGATAGAGGGCCTTGTTCCAGCACTTCTATTTGCTCAATATCCTCAACATACTCAGTTTTTAATCCGATTGTAGACTCAAGTTCCCATGCATCAAACGCTCGAGGACGATCTTCACTCACCTCCAAGACATTTCCAACCCCACTGAGCACCTCACGATCGGCAGCTTTGTCAAAGAGGGAAATCAGGTGCCCCTTCTCATTCCACCGTAGGGTAGAGTGAGGCGTATCCAGGCTGTTCTTTCCCACTATAAAGGGAGAAGGTTCCTTGTGGCTTATCGGATGTATCTGTGCCGAGGAGAGAGGCGCTACTGTTACAACCTCGCACTCTCCATGAGGAAGCCTTACCAACGAAGTACGTTCGAATGATGTGGAATTGAAGACTGTATAGGAGTCAGCATCCTCTGTGATCTGCAACTTCACCTGTGCATCAGTCTGCGCTTTTTCTGCCCAGCTCATTGCCATTTCATAGTCTTTTTCCGTATCCTCATAGACTTCATGGATTGATGAACCTGGCAGGATGTCGTGGAATTGGTTTTTGAGAATCAACTTCCACCCATTCTCCAACATTGCATCTGGATACGATGAAAAGGAGTTTTCAGCAAGAGAGGCCAGTGTCTGGAGACACTCGGCATTGCGATAGGCCAACTCAAGCTTTCTGTTCATCCGCTTGATTTTTGCCTGCGATGTATAGGTTCCCCTATGAAACTCCAAGTATAATTCACCATCCCATACAGCTGCTTTTTGGCCATTCTTGGTTACTTTCTTGTGGAGGCCTTCCAAATACTCACCAACCAAGGAAGTCCTCACCTCTGGAATCCCTGGAATCTGTTTGAGAGCTTCAATATTCTCAAGCATATCGCGATTCGGGCCACCACCTCCGTCCCCATAGCCATAGCACACCAAAAGTTCATTGTTGATGTCTTTATCCTGATAGCTTTGCCATACCCCTTGAATACTCTGTGCTTGGACATATCCATTATAGGTATAGAATGGCGTCGTGGGTTGCGTGTCAGGAGTAGTTATGAAGTGGGTCATTACTTCAGTACCATCGATTCCCCTCCACCAGAACGTATCGTGCGGCTGACGATTCGTGTCATTCCAACTAATCTTTGTAGTTACGAACGTGTCAACCTTTGCGAGCTTAAGGAGCTGCGGCAGGGCCCAACTGTATCCAAACACATCAGGGAGCCAAAGAAAGGTACTCTCCTTTCCAAACTCCTTTCTGAAGAACCGTTTACCATAGAGCAATTGGCGCACCAAAGACTCCCCGCTGGGAACATTGCAATCTGATTCAACCCACATGGCACCGGAAGGTTCCCACCTTCCTTGCTGTACTCGTTCTTTGATCTGCTCATACAGTGAAGGCATATCTTGCTTCACGGCTTCATACAATTGGGGAGAGGTATGCATAAAGAGGTATGCAGGATAGCGATCCATCAAGCGGTTGACCGTCAAGAATGATCGCACAGCCTTTTCTCTTGTATGGCGATATCGCCAAAGCCAGGCCAAATCAATATGGGTATGCCCAACACATGAAACCAAGACATCCTTCTCTGTGGTGATGGAATGCAAGGATCCCTCGAGATCTCTGAGAGCTTGACCTACAGAGTCATAGAATTCATTGCTCTTGGGATTACTCCAATCGACGAATCCATATGATTGTACCACTGCATCTTCCAGGCGATACTTGGTAGGGGAATCATTATGTAGCAAACCAATGGTTGCAATGCAATTGTTTACCAGATACCAATAGGCATCGACTTGGTTATCGAGCCAGCCAAAAAAGGCAGTCTTAAGACGGTGGAACTGAACCTGTGGCTCCCCTCCACCTTCAAGCCCACTCCAGAGTCGAAACGTAAAGACAGGAGAGTAACCAGTTTCTTCAAGCTTGAAGAACACCTCCTTATGATTACTGTCCACTCCTTGCACCGGAATACCGTTTATGTACAGGAGTGATTCAAACCCATCATTACCTCCCATGCCGGTTCTTCCAAAGTCAAAAACACCTACCACATCCTTCCCTCTCCAACTCTGGGAAAAGGTATGGGTAACTTGCAACCAAAGATACGTATCCCGACCTTTCCAGGTCTCCTCTATTTGCATTTCCCCACTAAAGGATGCATCATCAGGTATATCTGGATTTACCACAGATCCATCATCATAGGCTACTCGGAATGTGGTTACAGGAGTAATTGAACGATACCGAAGATTCCCCAACGCATGCATTTGCGTGGATATTCTTTCCATATTGAAATTTGAACGAGTCATTGTTTTACCTCTTGTTGTATTGTTATTTCACAGAACCGCTCATGGAAAAACCCTGAGACATATACTTCTGGGATGCAAGATAGAATACTGCGATAGGAAGGGTGTAGAGCAGGGAGAATGCTGCAAGCTCGTCTTTTCCCAAATGCACCAAAAAATTGATACATTGCCAGGGAATTGGAACCTTGAATTGCTGAGTCGAGCAGGCCCCATGGACTTCTTGGTCATCCAAACACCATTGCATACAAACTTAGGATTTACAGTCCCAAAATAGTTTTTCAATTGGCAGACCAATAGCCATATCCCTCAACTTCCAATACACCACGTTCACAGTCTGTTGCTTTGATGAGGATGAACGCTCCAAGTCTCCACTGGCAACTATACGTGACGGGATTGCCAGAAGCAGACACGAGTTCATGTAAGTCCCTTTCTTCCCTCAACCTCCAACGTCATTAGGATATTGATATATCATCATTGCATGATTTTATGATAAAGATAGTGATATGTCAATTAATTGCTTAGGCAAGGTATATCATATTACAAAATTATAACAATATAACCTCTATTGATATATCTCATGTATAAACTACCTGTGAAGAGCACAACAGGAATTTCGTTCAACCAAGGTAACGGGAATTGTGATATTCTCACCTTTCCGATGAGGATCGTGGATTTTATTCATGATGATTTGTGCTGCAGTGCTACCGATTCGGTAAAAATCCTGTGAAATGGTTGTAATAGGTATCTGTTGGTGGGCAGAAATTGCCATATCATCAAATCCAATGATGGACATCTGATCGGGAATGGAAATTCCCACACTCATTGCTGAGCGAATCAGGTACGATGCTATGAAGTCATTGATGGCAAAAATGGCAGTCACCCCTTGTGACACCAACTCCTTCAATACCGTGCGATACAACTCTTCCTGATAGATCCTACGAAACTCTTGGCCTGCTATCTCCAGTTTGACGATATTCTTGTTGTAGGGCAGCCCTGATTCCTTGAGTGCCTGGCAATACCCAAGATACCTCTCACGTACCGAAGAGGCTTTCTCTATGGCAATATCTGAAACAAATCCTATGTTCCTATGTCCCAGATTAATAAGATACTTGGTTGCCAGTACTCCACCACCGTGATTATCGCTACTGACATAATCCACAGGAATCCCTGAAAAATATTTATCGATAGTCACCAAGGGATATTCATTGAAGATCAATCGGTTCATCAGTTCATAACTCTTCACCTCTGAGAAGGGATAATAGATAATACCACTTGTCCCATCTTCAAAAAGTGTGCTGATCAGATCTTCAACCGACCTCACGTCTTCAAGCCCTGTATACACATGTGTTGATATACCATGCTTTTTCAGTGACACGGAGGCTCCATCAACCGCAGGAGAAAAGGTTCCAATCGCAACATTGTACGGAAAAATTAATGCTACTGCATTCTTATTCTCCTGCCTGACCGGTTTTGCCATAGACACAATTTCTTCTCTTTGCTGCTTTACGAAGGTACCTTTTCCCTTTATTCGTATAACCTTACCTTCACGCGACAATTCCTCGAGCGCACGCTTTGAAGTAATTCTACTGACTCCATACAAACGGGAGAGCTCACTTTCTGTAGGCAGCTGTTGTCCTACGGTATAGGTTCCATCTTGAATTCTTGCTCGCAGATCTTCCAGTATCTTTTGGTAGAGTGGCACCACCTCGTTGCTCCTTTGAGAACTATATTGTTGGAGAAAAGTATATCATATCTACGAAAAATTACCTAGAAAGAGGCAACAATCCAAGCTTTGCATACCAAAGACGAGAGAGGACCTAGCGTCGCACCTCAGCCAGCGTTGCCTGAAGATCCTGGGAGTTGAAACGCTCACGGTCAAACTCTCCAAGTGAATTGGCTACCACGACAGAGGTAGTCAAATCCCCGGTCACATTGGTCATGGTCCTGAACATATCTACCAAGAAGTCGACTCCGGCCACCAGACCAACAGCCTCTACCGGAAGTCCTACGGTGGTGAGGGTAATGACGGTGAAGGCCGTAGCACCCATAGGGACTGCCGCACTTCCAAGACTTGCAAAGATGGAAACCACTACGATGAGTATATACTGGGAGAGCACAAGTTCTATTCCAAATGCATTTGCTGCAAAGACTGCCACCATTGCCGGAAAAATACCTCCGCAGGCATCCATATTCATCACAGCTCCAAGAGGCCCCACGAAGTTTGCCACCCTGGAATTCACCTTCAACCTATCGGTCATGGTATTCACCGTCATGGTGAGGGAACCAAGACTGGAACGACTCGAAAAGGCAAGCAGCATTGCTGGGCTTGCTGCCTTGAAAAACCGAAAGGGGTTGATCCTGACCAAGAAGGTCAGCAAGCCTCCATACACCACAGCAATCTGGAGCAAACAGGCAACAATGACTGCAAGGACAAAGAGTCCCAACTGTCCCAGAGCTGAGATACCGGTACTCGAGAGCCAGTAGCTGGTCAAGGCAAGTACTCCGTAGGGGGTCAAACGGAGCACCATCTTTGTCAGTTGCATCACTATCTGGAGAAAACTCTCCAACAATTGCTCAAACGGCTTGATTGCATCGCTCTTCTTTGTCTTTACGGTAATTGCGGCAACACCAATGAACACAGAAAACACCACCAGAGGAATCATCTGCATCTCGGCAGCAGAGCGCACGGGATTGGATGGAATGAAAGCCCTGAACTGAGCAAAGATATTTCCCAATGTATTGCCAGTACGCTCTGCGAGTTCTCCTACCACCATTCCCTGTCCGACTGCAAACAGGTTACCCACCAAAAGCCCGATGATACCGGCAAGTGTCGCTGTAACCAAGAAGAGCGAGATGGTTCTCACTCCCATCCGCTTGAGTTCATTGGTGTCCCCGAGTCTCAACAGCCCAGCGATAATACTTGTGGGAACCAAGGGAATGATGAGCATGCGAAGAAGATCAACATATCCATTGCCTACCAAGGAGACCCATCTTCGAACCTGTAAGGAGACAGTCTCTTCACCAAAGAAGAACAGTGAAAGCCCAAAAAGCGCTCCAAGCAACAAGGATACAGATACCCTGATAGAGAATGAGAGATGCCACACCCTCTTCATTGTTACCAATGCTGCAAGCAATATCACGAATAAAATCAACCAAAGAACCAATCCCATAAGACCCCCCATTTCTAATAACCTATTAATTCTATTGTTTTTGTATGATATATAAGTATCTTTTACCTGTCAAGCATCTCATTCATCCAATACTTCTCTCTATAGGGGTGTGTAATGAAGTATTGGTTGCCTCAATCTTGGTTTGACGCTACTTGAGGAGTTCTTTCAATCCTTGGGTCAGTAAAGATATCCTTCTCATCATAACTGGGGGTGGAAAACTCAGAAACCACTGCACCTTCACATCCGGCCTCGAACCAATGCTTGGTATTGGGCATCAGGGTATATTGCTCGCCTGGGCGTAGTATGATCTCATGGAAGACCGTATAGACCCCTGCTTTCTCTATGGCTTTTATGTTCTCGGTAGGGTTCCCATCTACATAGAGATACACTTCTCCCCATCGGCAGCGGAAGGTCTCTTCCTTGCCGATGTATGACCCAAATGCCGGATGGCGATGCTCTGGGCACCTCTGGTGGGGAAACAGCACCAGTTCCTTTGCACATACCCGCTCTGTATTGAGGTAGGTAACCAACTCAAGACCGGTATGCTCCAGGTCGTTGAGGCCGAAATCTGCGACCTCAACGTTCCCTTTCTCTTCATCGGTGAGGACGATCCCAGCCTTCTCAAAGAACATAAGCGTCCGCTTCACTGCCTCTTCATATATCTCTCTGCTGATCATTCCTCCCCTCCTTGATATCTATTCTTAGTATTTGAGATCAGATGCTTCAAGCATTCTCTGGAACAGCTCCCTGGCCTTATCCCTGCTTAAATTCATCAGTGGATCACTGAGGAACGCAGTAAAGAGCAACTCATCATCCTTGTTCCAGATTGCCTCAAGGGTCATCTCCTGGACATCACTGACCTGCCTGACCAGGTTCTGGATAGCAAGTGGGGGATCACTGGCAACAATCGGGCGGATGGAATCTTCACTCAACACCCCATTGCTCTCAACAATCCTGCCCTTGGGAAGATAACTGATCTGTCCTTCATTGGGACGATTTATATTGGTGACCATGGTCTTGTCCCCCATCAGGCACCTCATGATATCCACGCCTTCCTCGTCAGTGAGCTCTGCCTTCAGATCCTCATCCTTGTAGACACGTTCACGTTTCTCCTTGGCCGTCCTCTCTCTCCAGGAGTAGGGAGTCCTGATTACGCCATAGGTGTGCAGGTTCTCGTCACTGGTAAGGAACCAGGGAACAAACTCAGCAAGATGGCGATCCCCAGCGGCTCCAAGGGAACCAAAGTCACGCAGGAAGCTGAGTGCAATCTTCTGGTCACAGTCAAACCACTTTTCTTCCTCCAATCGCTTCTTGGCAACAGCAGTTCCATCACTGAAGGTAGAGGCATCCTGTACAAGCTCAATGAGACGGCTCATCAGGTCGTGGGTCTTCCAGAAAGCCTTGGTCACAAAGGTGAAGTGGTTCACTCCGGTAAGATCAATCTTGATCTCCCTTCTATCGGGAACTGGTACATCAAACCACTCAGCCACCTTCTCAGCAAGGAAGTTCTGGGTATGGAATACCTCATGGCAGCATCCCAGTGCCTTGATCTCGGGAAAGGCTTTGTAAAGAGCAGCCGTACAGAGGGTCATAGGATTGGTATAGTTAATAACCCAGGCATCCTCACAGTACTGCTTGACATTCCTTGCAATTTCGAAGAACAGGGGAACGGCTCGCCGAGCACGCATGATGCCACCAGGACCCGTGGTATCCCCTACAGACTGGAGAATGCCATACTCCTCAGGGAGGACAAGGTCGCCATGTCGACAAGATGTCTTGCCTGGCTCGATGGAAATAATGACCAAGTCACAGCCACTCAGCGCCTTCCCAATCTCATCCTCTGCGATGACGTGGAAACGACCCTCACTGTTGTTCACCTTGAACACCTTCTCTGCAACTGCCACATTGTTGTGTGCAGCTTCCTTATCAATATCGTACAGAACCAAGGTACCGTGAGTCATGGTGTTGTACGCAAGATCTTTCATGAATTGGATGGCCCAGAGACGGCCACCGCCTCCAATAATACAGATACGAGTCTCTTTCATCCGATTCCTCCTCTCAGTACTCTTATACTCCCTATCATAGTAGCAGATAAACAACCCATTTACCTTGCCATTGAGTATCTTTTTTAACATTTCTCCCTTGGGGATTCTTTGCCCTGTTCTTACCCCATTAAACCACAGCTTCCCCTCTACTGGAATATTTCATTTAGGGTGTGGGTGGGAGTTTCCCTATTCGAGACATACCCTTCTACTTCCCTTTTCTGACTCTCTTTACCATACCTGTACTCACGGGTATACTAATTACCTACTATTTTACTAGACAAACAAGGAGCTACCCATGCATATATTTCAAACATATCTTGAGGATATCGCTGATGAGAACCACCGCAAGAAGATGGATGCATTGCTTACGTGGGTGCATGAGACGTTTCCCACACTCGCAATGAGAATTGCCTGGAACCAGCCAATGTTCACCGAACATGAAACGTTCATCATTGGTTTCAGCAGGGCAAAAGCACACATCAGTGTTGCACCTGAAAGCAAAACGATCGAGAAATTCTCAGATGATCTTTCGAAGGCAAAATTGTCAGCCACAAAAGAACTGTTCAGGATCAAATGGGAGCAGGAAATTCCCTACTCCCTACTTGAAAGAATCATCCGTTACAATAGTGAGGATAAGAAGGAGTGTTCAAGTTTTTGGAGGAAGTAAAGACCCGTTCCGTAATCTTTACAGTGTAGGAAGACCGTTACGGCCCTTTATAAACAATCGTACAACTCCATGTAAAAGAGCAAAAGGCAGCAACACGGCACTGAGCACTTGCATACCCAACTCATACAAAATCGAGCTGCCTCGATAAGGATGTCCTTTCAGTCTCGAAACAAACGCACTGAACGGAATGCCATAGATATTTCCTACCTGCATCATCCTAATTGCTGAAAGCATAACCCTGGCTTCATAGCTACCATAGGTCTCTTCAATCATGCGATAGGTATCTCTATCAGGGACACCACCTGTATCTGCAAACTGTTGCGCAAACAAGATGGCCTTTCCTTCCTCAGGGCGAATAGCGGAAATGTCACCACTGAGAAGACTATATATCTCTTCACTGCTCATGCCTTGTTTCATCGCCAGGTGGGCATGCGCATATGAGCAGGCTGCACACCCATTCACCTCGGTTACCGCTAGCTGCATGCGCTCAATGAGATCAGGGGAGACAATCTTATGTTTCCGATTAAATTTCAATCCTGAAACTGCTTCTGGGACCAATAAGATTCCACGGTACAAATCCCCTACGGAAAATTTCCGCTTGTATTCCTGTCTCTTGAGTACATCACTTGGTATTGTCTCTCCATGCATCATGCATCCCATCCTTCAGCGTCTCAGGCTTGGTTCATCTTAAATCTAGCACACCAAAGACCAATCGCATAGTTGGTGCTTTTGCCCTTCGCCAACCCAGAACAAAAGATTACAGTTCCCTCTCCTCAGGGAATGTAAAGATAGACAGGCACAATAAAGGAGGGGACTGATGCCTGCTGGCACCAATCCCCCTACCTACTAAAACCAATCGGTTTCAAGTCAATTCAAGGTTAATAGTTGACCATATTATAGGTCTCAATAGCCTTGTTGATATCCTTGGACATACCGTCAAGAGCGCCCTGTGGCGTCAACTCATTATTCGCAAGACGAGCAGTATAGTTCTGCACAATCTGACGAGCTTCTGAGAATACACTCAGCAGTGCACCTGCATACTGTGGAGCAGAGTCATGAAGCTGATCAATTGCCACCTGGAACTGAGGATACTGGGCGATGTTCTGCTTGAACGTCTCAGTCTCAGCTGCAGCAACGGTAACAGGGAAGTAACCGGTCTTTGCATTCCAGAAAGCCTGCATTTCAGGAGAGATCATGAACTGCAAGAACTCCCAGGTTGCCTCTTCTCGTTCCTGTTTGCCGGTATCCAGCATCCACAAGGCACCGCCACCGACCGATACGCCACCAACATCACCACGATTGATTGACGGGAAGTATGCAACGCCAATTTCAAACTTGTCACCAACATTCAGCAATAGAGATTTCAGGGCTGCAGTTGATTCAGGAATCATGCATACATTTCCAGCAATAAAGGCTGCCTTGGCATCATCATTGTTGATGTTGAGGTATGGGGAAATACCTTCCTTAAGGATCTTGTCCCACACATTGAGAATCTGGATGCCACCACCATTCGAGTCAAACGCAACAGCGGTAGCATAATCCTGGCCACGTCCGTTGTTGTTGTTCACATAGTGCAAACCCATCTTGCCAATCCACTGCTCGAAGAACCAACCATAGTTTCCCATTCCATACCCGTAGCGCTTGATACTTCCATCAGGATTGGTAATCTTCAGCTTCTCGGAAATCTCGTAGATATCGTCGAAACAGGTAGGAACGATATCAATACCAGCTTCCTCAAAGGCAGTCTTGTTGTAGTACAAAAGTGGAGTGGAACTGTTAAATGGCATTGAGTAGAGCGTTCCATCTACTGTGTAGTAGGCGGCAATATTCGGCTCAATCTGACTCACATCGTAGTTATCTTTCTCAATATATTCCTGAACAGGAAGAATCCATCCGGAATCAATCATGTACCTGGTTCCAATATCATAGACTTGGATAATGTCACAGGGATAGTTTCCACCGGATGCCTGAATTTTAGCGAACTCGTCATCATAATTTCCCTGATACTCATAGGTCACATGGATATCGCCCTCGTACTGCTTGTTGAATTCATCAACCATGGCAGCAATAGCTTCTCCATTCACTCCTCCCATTGCATGCCAGAAGGTGATCTCAACCGGACCAGCTTGTTTTGCCGGAGCCGCTTCAGAGGATCCTGCAGCAAAGCAGAAACTGGTGAACAGAAGACCCGCAAGAATCAAAACCAACGTTTTCTTCATTTCCTTTTCTCCTTTTCGAAATTCTAAGAATGCAAACTACATTCTCAAACGCACTATGACTTCTGGAACCGAAAGGATAGCGACTACCTCCATGTCAGCCCTTTACAGCGCCAGCCATCAAACCATTGATAAGCTGCTTGTTCATAAAAACGAAGATGCTCAGGGAAGGCACGATGACAATAACCACTCCAGCCATCATCAGTCCCAAGGAAACAGCATCTATGTCATACAGCATTGATATACCAATCTGCACCGTACGATAATCTCGTGAGTTCGTGACCAACAGGGGCCACATGTACTGGTTCCAGGTATTCAGAAACACATAAGCACCCAATGCACCCAATGCTGGACGAGAGAGAGGTACCACAATACTTAACAAGAAACGCATATTGGAGCATCCATCAAGTTTTGCTGCCTCATACAATTCCTTGGCAAACGTGAGATAGTACTGCCGTAGGAGGAATATTCCCATGGCACTGGTGAGGAAGGGGAATGTCAACGCGCGATACGAATCAAGCCAACCCCAACCTGCCATGGTCAGGTAATTTGCGATAATGGTTACTTCCCCGGGAACCATCATGGTTGCCAACACACCGATAAACAACAGTTTCTTCCCTTTGAACTGCAAGAAGGAAAATGCGAAGGCAGCGAGGGAACAGGTGACCATCTGCCCGAGCATAACAGTAGTCGACACAATGAACGAATTCAGGATCATCCGAGGAAAATTGTAATAGGAATTGGTAAATGCCTGTACATAGTTGGTAAAATTGACGGATGTGGGGATGAGGTGGTTCCCATAAATCTCATCAGGAGGCATAACCGATATTGAGATGGTATAGAGCAAGGGGACCAATATCACCAGCATAAGAGGGATATTCATGGCAAAGCGTCCGATATTCAGCAGCTTTCTTCGTTGGATAGAGGTTATACGCATCAGTAGTTCACTCCTCTCTTCTCAAAACGGAACTGGATAATGGTAATGATCAAAACAATAATGAAGAGGATGACCGAACGGGCAGCTGCAGCACCAAATCGGAAGTTTCTGAATGCATCCTTGTAGATAGACCAAACCATAACATTGGTTGCATCTCCGGGGCCTCCTTCAGTCAGCAATTTAATCTGACTGAATGATTGGAAGGCGCCTATCACATTGATGATCACTTGGAAGAAAAGTGTAGGAGAGATGCTTGGGATCGTGACAGAAAAAACCTTTCTCCAATACCCAGCACCATCCACTGATGCACTGTCATAGAGTTCACCAGGGACATTTCTGAGCCCAGCGCTGATAAAAATGAAGTTAATACCACTGGTTAACCAAATTGTCAGTCCTACTACAGAAGCCAACGCATACCGTGAATCCCCGGTAAAATTGATCTGGGTTCCCATCAGCTGGTTCAAGAGGCCATTGGTTGGGTGCAAGATCATCTTAAACGCCATCGAGGCTGCAGCTGAAGCAATGGCGATCGGCATTGCATATACTGCTGCAGAAAATCCTGAGCCAAAGTGTTTCTTCTCTGTGAGGAGACTGCTGGTCAACCCAACAAGCAGACCTCCAAAGGCAACAAAGAATACAAACTTGAAAGTGACAACAACACTTGCCCAGAAAGAGGGATCCTTGAAGAGTGTTAGGTAGTTGTCATTCTCGGTGAATGCAACAAAAATTTTTGGTTGGCCATTTTTATTGGTAAGAAAGGTACTGAGAAATATAGTCCGAAGGAATGGGTAATACAGAAACAATCCAAATATTATGAGTGCAGGAAGTAAAAATAAGTATGGTTCAGTAATTGAAATGAACTTCTTCTCTCCCAACGGCAGAACACCCTTTTTCCTAGGTCCTTTCATCACACACTCCACGAATTCTATCTATAGTACAAGATGCCTCTACGAGACGGTACATGGTTCGCATGCTTCATGAGTCATTGGAGTAAAGAAGAACATACAACGTGAAATTACATGCTCCGCTACACCCACAAGGTATGTTGAACTTGTCCTTTTCAAAAACCAAGGCATCACAATGCCAACTGGAAACGTTATCAGACCCATAGTATAGTCCCCCATTTTCCGATTAGCAAGACAATATTTCCCACACAAGACTCCCCACACAAGACTCCCAGGGATCCTTCTCTCTTCCCACAAAAGGAATACTGCCTTAGAAAACCATGCAATCTCCAAGGATGAAGATACGAGAAAGTTCTTTTCTTGTTGGCTCTCGCCTCTTCATGATCTTTTTATGCTCATCTGCATGATGGTTCAACTCTGTGAATCGCCTGTTAGGAATCAGTATAAAAACCATGAGAAAGGCGTAAGAAAAGTGTTATAAAAAAGACAAAGGAGAAAATATGTCCAAAAAGGATGACCTAAGAAATAGAGATACTCACTTCCCGATCAATAGCATCAACAAATCCTTGACGCCATCGACCACAGCAGAACCGGCAGTCTCCTTGAAAGAAGCATTTCTTGCTTTCCAATCGAGGCTTCGTATCTGGTCAGCGAGGACCACACCTAAGGTGAAGCCGTCATTGCTGGATAGAGAAATCTCGAATGGATACCCTTTTTTCTTACTTGTGATCGGACAAATTAAAGCCAACCCTATCCTGTTGTATTTCTTGGGGCTTATCACCAATCCAGGTCTTCTTCCGGCTTGCTCATGACCGGGTGGAGGAGTGAAGTCCAACCACACAATATCGCCCTCCTCAGGGATATAGACATTACTTACCATGCTTCACCCCCTACCTCTTCACCAAAAAGTTCAGTGCCATGCATATTTTCTGGGCTTATTCTTTCCATCAGGAGATCTAATGTTTCTTCACGTGTTGGTCTTCTGGGATACATCATTATTCCGTCCCCAACCCTCTCGAGTTCCACCTCTGTGCCATTATCCAGATGCAATTCCTGCAACAAGGGTTTCGGAAGGCGAATACCTGAACTGTTTCCCCATTTCTGGATGGTTGTCTTCATATACTTCTCCATGTAAAAAATGTCCCATTGATATTGCT
>JBFWKK010000045.1:0-21217 GCA_050252715.1 Sphaerochaeta sp.
AACCATTCCTCGGTGATCTCATTAGAAACATCATCTGGATTTCCGGTTGAACCATCACACCCAACAAATATCAACAACCCAATAATCAAGAGAAGTAGAAACCCTTTTTTGGCCATGTGAGCCTCCTGTAAATAGATTGAATCTACTTCAAGTATAAGACAGGTTTCGTATGACACAAGGTATTGTCCTAGGGAATATAAGAAAAACCCTTGGAAGTTATCCAAAGGTTTCTCTTGCGTGTTGTCACTAGTACTACTTGGAAAATCTATTCAACCTCAATGCATTCAGCATTACCAGAGGCTGCCAATCTTGGGCCAAGTCTAGAACCCATGAGAGTAATTGTATTCAACTGGATTGCATTTTCCAACTTTGTTGTTATCTGCATATGGTATACTTAGCCCAGTACAAGGAGTTTATCATATGCAATCTGAAAGCATCTATCATAAAGCAGTTCTTCTCTGGAAAAGCTTTACAATACAAACCCCAGCATCTTTGAATCAGCACCTTGATAACTTTAGGATTTTGTTTGCTTATCACTCTGCAAAGATTGAGAATGATGCCATATCGTATAATGATACTCATGAAATATTCCATAATAACAAGGTTAGCGCTTTTACAGGCGACCCTCGAACCCTTTTTGAACAGCAGAACCAAAAGACCTGCTATGAATTTCTCATACCTAAGATTATTGCAAAAGAACCACTTACCGTTGATCTGGTAAAGGAAGTTCATGCAATTCTTACAGCTGGAACATATGATGAGAGACGTTATCTTGAAAAGGAGGAACGTCCTGGAGAGTTCAAGAAACATGATTACGTTACAGGGTTGCTTGAGGTTGGTTCATCACCAGGGGATGTGCCACATGATATTGCTCTCCTGCTGACAGAGATGCAAGATCTATCAGAAAGAAAAGCAATACAACCAGAAATACTTCTCAAAGCTGCAACCTACTTTCATGCACGTTTTGAATATATCCATCCTTTTGCAGATGGGAACGGACGAGTAGGTCGAACACTGCTTAACTACTTGCTCATGAGTAATGACCATCCTCCACTTATCGTTTACGAAGAGGATCGTTCACTGTACTTCGAGGGATTACGCTCCTATGACAGACAGGAAGACCTTGAACCACTGTACACATTTTTTCTCTCTGCTGTCGAGAAGACATGGAAGCAGAGAATAGAGAGATCTCTAGGTGGTAATAAGGGGCAAGAAAGATCGAAGTTGGAGAATTTGCTTTAAGGGTGGAATGAATTTCGTAAAAGAAAGCACAGGAACCTTCTACAATGAAGGTTCCTGTATCTCTATGTTTCTACTTAAATCTATTCAACCTCAATGCATTCAGCACCACACAGACACTGGACATCGACATGGCAAATGCTGCAAACATCGGACTCAGTCCAGGGCCTCCAAAGAGGGTAAGCACCCCTGCTGCAAGAGGAATGCCCAAGGTGTTGTAGAAGAACGCCCAGAAGAGGTTCTGGTGGATATTCCTCATCGTTGCCCTTGAGAGTTGGAACGACTTGGTGACATCCTTCAGATTATTCCTGACAAGAACCACATCAGAGGTCTCCCTGGCAACATCGGTTGCACTGCCAACGGCAATGCCGACATCAGCCTTGGCAAGGGCAGGGGCATCATTGATGCCATCCCCGACCATGGCTACCTTGCCTTTGCTTGCAAGTTCTGATATGGATTCTTCCTTGTGATGGGGGAGCTGCTCAGCCTTATAGGAGTCCACACCAGCAAGCTTTGCAATGGCCTTTGCCGTGCGCTCATTGTCCCCGGTCAACATAATGGTCTCCAGTCCAGCCTCCCGAAGTGTTTGTACAGCTTCTGTGGTCTCTGGCCTCAGGGTATCGGCGACAGCAATGATGCCTATAAATTTGGTATCCTTTGCCACCAACAGGGGAGTCTTGCCTTGGTCACTCAGCTGGGCAAGGTGTGCCTCTATCTTGCTCGTAATGGAAATCTTGTTTTCCTTCATGAGAGACATATTCCCAATACGGACCACTGATCCGTCGATGATTCCCTGTATTCCACTGCCAATCAATGCCTTGAAGTCCTGGGTTTCCAGAAGCGGGGTCTTTCTCTCTTTTGCGGCTGCTACCACAGCATGGGAGAGAGGGTGTTCGCTGCTGCTCTCTACACTGGCAGCCAGCTGCATGAGGAGGTCAGGATCTTCTCCCAGTACATCTGTTACCTTAGGTTTGCCCTCGGTCAACGTACCGGTCTTGTCGAAGATAATGGTCTTTACATCCTTGAGTTGTTCGATGGCAGCAGCGTGACGGAAGAGAATACCCAACTTTGCACCCTTGCCTGTAGAGACCATGATTGCAATCGGTGTAGCCAGTCCCAAACTACAGGGACAGGCAATGACCAACACACTTACCGCACGCATGATGGCAATGTCAAATGGTGTGCCAGCAAGCATCCATGCGAAGAAGGTCAGGACAGAGATACCCATGACAATCGGGACAAATATGCCAGAAATCCTGTCAGCAACACGTGCGATCGGGGCCTTTGACCCTTGGGCGTCTTGTACCAAGGTGATAATGGCAGCAAGTGCAGTATCGGCGCCAACCTTTGTGGCTCGATACTGAAGCGTGCCTGTCGTATTCAATGTAGCTGCATACACCTCACTACCCAGTGCTTTCTCCACGGGAAGGCTTTCCCCAGTCAAGAGAGACTCGTCAATGGATGAGCTGCCAGAGAGAACCACACCATCAACAGGGAGTTTCTCACCTGGTTTTACCAGGATGATGTCCTCAATCTGCACTTCATCAGCACTTATGGTCATCTGGTTTCCATCCCGCAAGACCGTAGCAGTAGAGGGAGCAAGCTCCATCAGCTTCCTGATTGCTTCTCCTGTCTTTCCCTTGCTGCGGTGTTCCAAGTAGCGGCCAAGCATCACCAGGGTGATGATCACACCAACACCCTCGAAGTAGAGATGGTTATGGGCAGCCATATGGTTCCCCATGAATATCTCAGATACCCCCCAAAGGCTGTAGAGGAAGCTCGCCGTGGTTCCGAGGGCCACCAAGCTGTCCATATTGGGTTCTCTTTTCACCAGCGTTGAGAAACCCTTGGTGAAGAACGCTGAGCCAGCTGCCATGGTGCCAAGTGCCAGCACCATCTGGAGCAGAGCATTGGTCAGAGGGGAAAGGGGGAGGGCCAGGCCGAGCATTGGCCCCATGGCGATTACCATGAGAATACTACTCAGTACTGTTGAAACAATGAGTCTTCTACCGAGAGCCTTCAGCTCTCTCTGCTTCTCTGCATCCTTCTCCTTTGCATCGAGTTTATCGACTACCGAATAGCCGATCCTCGAGACCGCCTTCTTGATCCCTTCGAGTCCGAGTGAATCTTCATCGAAGGAGATGGTAGCAGTCTCGGTGGCAAGATTTACCTGGGCTTTTTCCACTCCGTCAAGCTTGTTAAGCGTACGCTCGACCGCTGAGGAGCAGGAAGCGCAGGTCATCCCGCCAATTCCTACCTGTATCTCTTTCTTCATGACTCCACCACCTCAAAACCTATTTCAGCGATCAAGCTCTTGGCGTCGGTGATGGTTTCCTCACTCTTGTGTTTGATCACCACCTTGCCGCTCTTTGCATCGGCCTTGGCAGATTTTATATCTTCTATCTGCTGCAGTGCATTCACCATTCTGGTTTCACATCCACTGCAGTGCATTCCCTTTGTTAGCATGATTGTTTTCATGAATCTATACTCCTATCATCCCCTTGGGAAGGGGATTTTTTCTCATTACCACTAGACAGACCACGGAATTTCCGCTACTATCCCTCTTGTACTTATTCGGGCGGTTAACTCAGCGGGAGAGTGCCACGTTGACATCGTGGAAGTCGCCAGTTCAATCCTGGCATCGCCCAAAGGCAAGCAGTCATTTTGATCGCTTGCTTTTTTTATTGTCGGCGAAACTTTGCCATTACATCCATCAACTCAGCAATCTTCTGCTTCTGCTCTTCTGTATCGTTGCTTCTCATTGCATCAGCAACACAGGTATTGAGGTGGTTTTCCATCACCATATCCTCAACCCGTTTCAGCGCTGATATTACTGCAGAGAGCTGCAGCAATATGTCAACACAGTACCGCTCTTCCTGTACCATGTTCCGGATGCCTTTCACCTGTCCCTCGATCCTGGCAAGCCTAGGATCGAGATTTTTCTTGATTTCTTGTATCATGTTTCAACAATATACCCCCGTAGG
Organism: Sphaerochaeta sp.; assembly: GCA_050252715.1. Taxonomy (GTDB): domain Bacteria; phylum Spirochaetota; class Spirochaetia; order Sphaerochaetales; family Sphaerochaetaceae; genus Sphaerochaeta. Next base: position 4,224 of record JBFWKK010000045.1, read on the forward strand.
GTATAATGTCAAGTAGATAAAAAGGTATAAATACCTTGATTAAAGCCAGTAAATGTATTTCAATGCTGTCCAGTTTTTACATACCCCCATGGTGTATAATGAATTTATTTGTGTCTGCATGTACTGTACGGTAACGAAGTATTCAGCCATGAGTGTTAGGGTTTTCTTTAATACGTGCTTCACCTGCAATAGGTTTCAGTTCTGTGATTTCTGGAAATTATTGTCATGAAACGCATAGATGCCGTAGTCATACTTTGTCTTCTCTTCCCCATTGGTTGTAAAACGATACCGAGCGATGGTGTGAACGCCTCTGATACGATTGTGAGCAGTGCCCACGACCGATAGGGTAATTCTGCGGTGGTGAATGAAGAAAGCCTGCTCATTTACCATGCTGCCAACTCGTGTCCTTGCTGCGTGGAGTATTTCAATGAGTTGAAAGAGACCTGCAGCCTCTATGAACGAATGTACGGCGATAATCGGGAAATCATCTTTGCAGGACACGTCAATGACCATTGCTAGAAGCCTTTGTTGAGTATAAATTGTGCGACGTGCAAGCAGGTATTATGTGTCTTGCAGGGTAAAGCGGATTGGATAGAGAAGGGTGACGGGAACAGGTTTGGAACCAAGGACTGCTGGAGTAGTCTGGATGTTTGAAAAGGCCTTAATGGCTGCCTCTGCAAAGCCGTACCCAGGATCTTCCTCAACTACGATACGCTCAATGTTCCCTTTTACATCAATGAACAACCGCAAGACTACAGTTCCTTCCTTCCCTTGACGTTTTGCAAGATTAGGATACACTATTTTCGATGCAAGGAGTGATCGGTCGAATTGGGGACGAATTGTTACAGTATTTATTGTATAATAATTCGTTTCTACTGTAAGTTTTTCAGGAAGGTTCCCCTTGGTATTTTTGCTGGTCAGAGGTTTTTCCTTTTGTATTTCTGCTTCTTCACTCATGCTTGTTTCCTCTTGACGAAGAGTAGGTGAAGAAGATTGTTTTGTTGCAATTTCTTCAGGAGTTGAATTGGGTTCAGTTGTTTCATTTTTACTCTCTCTTGTTGTGTTGTTTGGAGGTAGATTCAATCGTGTCATGGAGAGTATGGCAATAGGAGTAGATTCCTTTTCCAATGAAACAGGTTCTTTTTGTTTGAAAGGAATGAAAAGTAATAGCACTGACAGGATGATCAGGGAAACTACAAGAATGCTTCGTTGTAACTGCGTCATACTTTATCCTCCACCAGGCAATACAGCTTCTCTACCCCTATTTGCTTAAGGAAGGTAATAACTGGATGCAGCACCTCGTAGGGAGTGGAACTGTCAGCAAGCAGTACATAGGCTTGTTGCGTTGGAATTGCCTTTAATTCGGTGACAATACTGTCTAGGAAGATAATCCCCTCCTTTGATACCACTAGTGTTGGAAGCTCAGAATATTCAAGCCTATCAGCATGTGTCGAAGCTGGTTCTATGGGTACCGGAGTGTGCTGTGTACTGATGGCAAGAATGAGGAAGAACAAGAGGAGAAGAAAGGCAATATCGGTTATTGTGGAGGTTGGAGCCTGGTTATGTCTACGTTTCATAGGATAACTCCAGGGAAAAGGTTGCTGTGCCTTGTTGTTCTATGATGGAAAGAAGCGAAACTACCTGTTGCCAAGGAACCCCCTTCTCTACGGTGATGATTACATGGTTGGTTGTTGCTATCTGTGTTGTCAGGTCGTGGTATTCAATTATGGTATCTCGACTATATATTGCACCATTGCGAGAGAGGGTAAGGGAGAGAGGCCTCTTGTCGATCGAATCTTTGGGCATCGTTTCTGAGAGAGAGAGCACAATGCCTGACGAGGAAGCGATACCTGAGAGCAACAGGAAGAATATTATGAGGAGGAAGGCAATATCGCTGGGTTGTCCTAAGTTTCTTCTGTTTCGCATAGCATCGTACTGATTGACTCAAGAAGAAACCCGCACACCGTGGCCAAAATGGAGATGATCAATCCGAACGCAGTAGTATAGAGCGCTTCATAGAGTCCTGCGGCAATGACTTGCAATTGAACTGAGGAGGCCTCTGCTACTGCTCTGAACGCATTGATCATGCCGGTCACTGTTCCCAGAAAACCGATGACCGGAGCGATCATGGCTATAAGGTCTAAAATTGAAAGTACCTGTTCCATCTCATGGTTTTCAATCTGGGACTTCCTTTTCCAGATTAGGAAAAGGGTAATCCCCCGTTCAATACTGAGTACAACGGTGATAACCAACAGGGCATAGAGCGGCCACATGACCGCTCCTCCCGTTTTCATAATTTCTATCAGGTTGATTATCTCCATAGGCTAGAACTGAACAGTTCCTCCAAACCGGATCTTTGTACCTGGCATAGGATATCCGCTTGTAAGTTCATACTCTGTGTTGAACAGGTTGTCTACTGCAACATATACATTCAAGGCATCGGTTACTTGCATACCTGCACTTAGATTAACCAAAAAGGCTTGTTCAAGTGATGCTGTACTTCCCAGATATTCTGCACTCAGACTTCCCTCAAATCGGTCCTGGGAGAAAAGCAAGGTGCTTTTTGCAGTGTGCTTGCGAACATTGGCAACCTCTTCGTTGTTGGAAAACGTTTTTCCATCTGAGAGGTCATAGCTTTTATTGTACAGATAGCTGGCTTGTAAGCTGAGTTGCTTTGTAAGTGTAATCTTCAAGGATTGTTCGGTGCCAAGATAGAAGCTGTGAGCAATGTTCTGCGGTGTCCATGATGGGTCATAGGTGATGTCGTCATAGATGTTTCTTCCAAATAGAACACCTTCATAGGATACAGTCTTGAAGTCAGAGGATATGCCAAATTCACCATTCAAGCCTTTTTCAGTTTTTAAGTTTGGATTACTCATGGAAGGCCAATACAGCTGTGAAAAGGTCGGAACATTTTCTGCATAGCTGATGGTGCCTCGGATATCGGTTCCTTCTGCAACTGAGATAATTGCCCCGAGGGACGCATTTGGGGAAAGAACCTGTATATCACTGAGGTAAGTAACCTGTACACTAGGATGGATTGAAATTGATCCCTCTTTATTGTAGAGACTCCCATGTGCTGATGCAGCAATGGTATGTCTATTATTTTTACCGATATCTGTGCTGTCCACATAGTCGAGATTATAGAGTACATCCGTGCTAAGGGCATAAGATTGTCCTAAATTCCAGATGCCTTCCACCTGTACTGATGTTGCATGTTTGTTGTGTGTGCTGTCTTGGTAGTCATCATCATGAAAGAGTGTTTGCCCAAATGCATAGTGTAGACGAGCAGAAAGTGTTTCAATCAAGTCATGCACATCGGTAATTTCCAGTGTATTACTGGTGCTTACGAATATATCGTCTTGGTAGTCCTTTGGAGTAAGGCCGAAGGAAAGTCCTCCAGGCACTCCGAGATTCTTGTAGGCAACTAGATTTTGGGTGGTGAACTGTACGTCTTCAGTAATCTTTGTGTTGAAGTTCACAGCCCCATGTGTTTCATATACCTGGGCGTTGTCCCTGAGTTTACGAACGGTAGTCCCGTCATCATAGGTATAGCTGTTTTGTGCAGCTATTCCCCCTATGGTTGCAATAAGATTGTTGTTTGTGTAAGCAAGGGTAAGTTTCTGGCTGTCTACCAGTGAAAGCCAATTGCGCGAGTCGCTTGTCCCGTATAATTGGGGAAGGAAGGATCCGTTCTCATAGCTAATCGCAAAAGGTGTCTCCTTCTTCTTTCCTTTTTTTGTAATGATGTTCACCATCCCCCCAATAGCATTGGTTCTTCCCAGGTTTCCCGGCCCACTTTTTACGATTTCAATGCGCTCGATGATTTCGATGGGAATGGTGGAAAGGTCGACAGTTCCGTCATGAGCAGAGGAGAGCGAAACTCCATCAAGAAAGATGATGTTTTTGGAAGAACCGACGCCACGAATTACCACGTTCTGCAGTGATCCCAAGGCACCATAAGAATTGAAAGAAGTCCCGATTGCTTTTCCAACCAACTCTGCAGTTGTCTGTGCATTGTATGCCGAGATTTGTTCTTGTGTAATGACTGAAACAGCTGAAGCTGTATTCGTTTCCGCATCAGAAAGAGATGACTCAGCAATAATGAGTTCATAGTCTGTTCCAAGATCAATGACATCCTGTGCCGCAAAAAGCATAGATACGGTGAGCAATAGGATCAGAGAGAAGATTCCGCGCTTCTGCATAAAAAGCCTCCAGAGAGTAATGTCTGGTTATTCTGCGTGGAAATGATGTATGCATGAAAAGATACAATGCCCATAGGATATGAGCCCATCTTTTGCTGTTTCTTTCTCCACGAAGAATTATTATCTGGAAACGTCTCCTGGCTTACGATTCTTCTTACTGACAGGCCTTCTCGTCCGATGGGACAATGGCATCGTCTGCTTTCATCATCGATTACAGTGGCGGGACCGCCGGGGAATCACACCCCGTTCCGTTTTTCCAGATCCAGCGCTTATCATGGTAGGGATTGGAGGCTTGTTGGTCAAGGTTATCTCTTGACAATACGATGTATGCTTCTTGCTTTTTCTTCCTCCCCATTCCTATACTGGAAGCAACACCAGAGAAGGAGCGCTCTATGCCAGGAAGATTCATAGTTACCAAAACCCCAAAAGGGTACTATCGGTTCAGCCTTCAGGCTGCGAACTACCAGACGGTGCTTACCAGCAAGAACTATTCAACCCTTGCAACCTGCAGGGAGGGTGTGGAAACCATCAAGAAGAATGCCCAAGCACCGATAGAGGACCAGACACTGCAAAAGCCTGGGCCTTCCCTCAAATACCCGAAGTATGAAGTATATTTCGATAGCGCAAACAAGTATCGCTATCGCCTGCTTGCCTCCAATGGCCTGAACATTGCCATGGCTGAGGATGGATATTCCACCAAGGCTGGATGCATGAACGGCATCGAAGCAATCAGCAGGGCAGCAGGTGATGCCCAGGTGGATGAGAGCGCACTGGAGAACTGACGGTACAAAAGAAATACTTTTTCTATGAACGATTGCTTTTCAGAGCAATGGTCTTGAGGCGTTGCAACTTCCTCTTGTTTTTATCATAATGCCTAGCTGTACATGAAATACCGAATACCCTTGTTATCCATTCTGCTTATCGCCTTGTTCTTGTCTCTTGTTTCCTGCAAGAGGACTGCTGTTGAGCCAGTCTCAGAGAGTTCTCTCCTGCTTGGTACAGTGTGCAAGATAACCATATATGACCATCCCAGTGAGGAAGCCTTTGCAGAATCCTTTGCACGAATCCGAGAGATAGAGGATCGAATGAGTCTTCATACCGATTCCAGCGAGATTGCGCAGGTCAATGCCCGAGCAGGAATCGGTGCGGTGCAGGTCTCATCGGATACATTCCGTGTCATAGAGAAAGCCCTGGAGATCGCGCAACTCAGCGATGGGGCATTCGACCCAACCATAGGTCCCTTGGTCCAAGCGTGGGATATTGGAGGGGAGAACGCAAGACGTCCAAGTGATGAAGAGATTGCCTCTCTTCTCCCTTTGGTTGACTATACCAAGGTTGAAATCGATACAGCGACCCACGCAGTCTATCTTCCTCAGGCGGGAATGGCTTTGGATCTGGGTGGAATCGCAAAAGGCTATGCTGCAGATGAGGTAAAGAAGATCCTTCTCAATCATGGGGTGGAGCAAGCAATTGTGAATCTCGGTGGAAATGTGCTTACCTTAGGCAACAAACCCGATTCAAGCGCTTGGCGAATTGGTATCCAGGATCCGGATGATGGCAGGGGTGCCTATGTCATGATCGTAGAACTTGAGGATACCTCCTTGGTAACAAGCGGGCCCTATGAGCGATTCCTGGAACTGGACGGAAAAACCTACCACCATATACTCAATACAAGAACCGGATTTCCTGTTGAGAGTGATTTTACCAGTGTAAGCATCATTACCGGCAGTTCTTTCCTGGCAGATGCTCTATCTACCAGTGTATACGCACTTGGGTATGAGAAGGGTATGCGCTTGATCGACAGCCTGGAGGATGTGCAAGCTGTTTTCTTTACCGATGATAAGGAAGTGGAGCTTAGTGAGAAGGCCTCCAGGGGGAAGCTCGCCTTTACCCTCACCGATGAGACATATCGTCTCAAGGAGTAGGGTCAATACCTTGTGGAAACAAGCGAGCTGTCCTTACAATGAAACCTAAGAGATGAGAAAATTGAGTGAGAACTTCATGGTATCTTGGATACATGAAGTAATACCTCTGGTTTATGGAGGGAAAATAAGGAGCTTTCTAGACGATTTGCCCATAATCTTGATGAAAATGGGATTAATTGGCCATATCAGCAATGGCCACTTGAATAATTGCTGATATTAGTAGTTTAATGGAAGAAATTAAGGAATATAGGTAATTACCATAACGGAGGATGATATGACCGGTACGCATCAGGAAATATCGTATATTGTTCGTGAGCCAAGAGAGAAAGATACAAAGTTGGCTGAGGAACTCTTTTCCATGAAACAGGCCCAGTGTTCACGCCGATTCCATCGGCAGATTCCTGGCTATCGAATGAGCCCCCTGCAGGGACTTCCCAATCTCGCAGCAATGTTTGGTGTAGGTGGCATCTGGGCAAAAGATGAGTCAAGCCGCTTGCAACTGAACAGTTTCAAAGTGCTCGGAGGATCATTCGCTCTCTACCGGCATCTCCAGAAGTTACTTGGTCTCTCCGGTCCTGATACCACTTTTGAGTACCTTGCGAGCCAAGAGGTCAAGGACAAGATTGGGGATATTACCTTTGCCAGTGCCACCGACGGGAACCATGGTCGAGGTATTGCATGGGCAGCAAAACGCTTGGGTTTCAAGTGTGTTATATATGTCCACTCTGAGACCAGTTCGCGTAGAATTGATGCAATCAAGAGTAATGGTGCGAAAGTGGTGATCGTGGATGGCAACTATGACGATGCCGTAAGACAGGTTGCTGTGGACGCTGAAAAGAACGGCTGGACCATCATCAGTGATACCAGCTGGGACAACTATACAGAAATTCCCACCTGGATCATGCAAGGGTATCTGACACTGCTTGCCGAGACCCAGGAGCAATTCACCGGTGTGGGAATCGTGAAGCCCACCCATCTCTTCATCCAGGCAGGTGTTGGAGCATTGGCAGCCTCTGTCATTGGATTCTACCATGCTCTCTTTGGTCAGGATGCTCCCACCTGTATCGTGGTTGAACCAGATAAAGCTTCCTGTATCTATGAGAGCGCTCTTGCCAATGACGGCAAGCCACACTCCGTTGGAGGGGCTCTGGATACCATCATGGCAGGTCTTGCCTGTGGAGACCCCAGCCCTATTGCCTGGGAAATCTTGAAAAATGATGCCGATGCCTTTATAAAGGTTCCCGACTATGTAGCAGCGAAGGGAATGAGAATGTATGCAACACCACTCAATGGTGATCCCCTCATCATCAGCGGGGAGAGTGGAGCAGTTACCCTTGGCGCTTTTGCCTGCATTATGCAGTATCCTGGGCTTAGGGAGCTCAAGGAAGCACTGAAGTTGGATGGGGAGAGTCAAGTGCTCTTCATCAATACAGAGGGAAATACCGACCCGATCCACTTCCGTCAGATCATTTGGGAAGGTGCAAATCCTGTACCCAAGGAGTATTGGCATAATCTGTAGGCAGCAGGTACTTGAAAATCACTTTCTAGTAGGACAAAGGAAACCGTCGCAAATACGACGGTTTCTTTTGCTAAAGAGTACTATCTGCAATTCAGCTTGCTTAATCCTCCTCATAAAGCAAGTCGAAGGATTCACTCTTTGGAGGGAATGCCTTACTGAAGATGATGAAGGCAATCAAACTGACCAAGAGACCGGGAATGATATTGTTTAATCCAGGAATGGAAGGGATGAACCCTGTGTCCATCAGGAAGAACACAATGCTTCCACTCAGGATGGAGGCAGTAGATCCAGCACTGGAGGACTTCTTCCAGAAGTGACCCATCACATAGGGAACAAACGTACCTGCGGCTCTTAAGGTGAAGCTGAAGGCAAGCAGGGTGAGAATATTGTCTGCAAGCAGAGCAGTGACCAGACTGAAGAGTGCGATGACGACCATGGTGATCTTGGTGATGCGCATGACTTCCTTACTGCTGGCACCCTTGTGTATAAAGACCTTGTAGAGATCGTTGCCGAAGATGGACCCTGCTCCCAGAAGGTCACTGTCCGCCGAGCTCATCGTTGCACTGATGATACCGGCGAAAAGAATACCGGTTACCACTGCCGGCATGGTTGCCACTGCAAGAGCAGGCAGTGCATAGCGGCTGTTGTTGGCTAGTGCATCGACAACATTTCCGTCAAGCATGTTCTGGTTGAACAGGCTGAGCATGGACAATCCCAAGATGACTGGAACGAATGCGAAGAGGAAGTTCACGATTGCAGCTATGATCGATCCCTGCACAGCAGCTTTTCCATCCCTGGCTGCATAGTAGCGGGATACCGCTTCCTGGCCGACAGAAAAGGTTGCCACATACATAATGACAAAGCCGATGATCTGCCCCCATCCACCGATTCCTCCTGTCAGGCTGAAATGCTCTGCCGGTACGGTCTCCTTTACTGTTGCCCAACCTCCTGCGAGATTGAGTGCGAATGGAATGGCGATAATCATGCCGACAACAATGAGGAATACCTGTATGAAGTCGGTAAGGGTGACCGACCAGAGCCCACCCATGACTGCGTAGACCGTGATAACCACGGTGACAATGATCAGGCTGGTGGTATAGTCCAGACCGAGCATGACCTCAAGAATTGAGGCAGATGCCTTGAACTGTCCGGCAGTCAGTCCAACAAGGGCCATCATCATGACGATCGCACTGAAAGCCCCACTGAACTTGTCATAGCGTCTTCTGAAATATTCAGGAACGGTTTTTACTGATGTAGAGCGGAATTTTGGGGCGAGCGGGATGAGGATCATAAAGGCAAATCCCATGGCAATGATGTACCATGCAGCACTCATTCCCCAGCTGCCATATGCGTTGGCGACCACTCCAAGTGATGAGCCTCCACCAATTTCGGTTGCTGCCAAGGTTCCTGCCATCAGAAGCGGTCCCAACCTTCTTCCTGCCACCATGAAATCAGCGTTTGAACTAATCCGTTTTGAAGAGTAGTACCCGATACCCAACATCATAAGCATGTACAAAACAACGATGAGCGTGATGGTTACATTCATTACCCATCCTCCTTCTCGGTAGTATTTTGAAGTTGGGTATAATCGTGCTACATATGGCATTGTGTGTCAAGAAAATGATGGAAAAACGTAAAAAAATAGAAAAAAATTAAGGAAAAATGCAAATATGTACTCTATGTAAACGGTTACTGAAGACATGTAAAAAGCTGCTCTTGCCCACTTTGACAAGAAGCAGCTGAACCACACACCCAATTATGTAAGCATCTTGTACCAGACATTCATACTCTCTATGGTCCCTGCAATATTGGTGTTGTTGTGCAATCTTCCCCCAAAGGAATATCCTGCCTTCGCAAAGGTGATGTTCATTCCAGGGGAGATGGCCCGTGCAATGGTGTAGGCACTAAGAATCCCTCTCTTCTTGAGCTCTTCTTCAAGAAAGGCAAGCAAGCGGAGGGCGTATCCATTCCCTCTTCTCTCAGGGAGGGTGGCGAAGTCGGTCATCTCAGAGAAGCGTTTTCCCTTTTGGAAGCTGCACTCCCCGGAGGCCAAGGCAACCAACGTACCGTCCACCTCTATCCCTGCATAGACAGTTCCCTCATCCATGCTGCTTGCAATAAATGCAGGGTCGTTTATTGGGAAGGGGTAGCTGTCGAATACCGTGTCATAGAGTTTTGCCATGGAGGGAGAGTCATTCTTGGTGCAGAGACGGATCGCTTCCTTTCCCTGGACTGCTGACCTTTCAGATTCTTGAGCGAGCCTTTGTACCTGCTCGTACTCTACCCTCAAGGACTCATCGTAGCGTTCAGGCTTCAGGAAATACCCCAAAAATAAGCCATCCTCCTCTCCTTGGAACATCTTCAGAGCAGTGGCTTCCACTTGAAACCCTGCATTGAGGAAAGGCTTGGACGATGAGCGGGGAATCTTGGTGAAGATCTTCCCGTAGTCCTCCTTCTTTGCCAATGCCACGAGTTTTGGTACCAGAAGCTTTGGATCAGATGAACCAAGGTCCATTACATAAATCCTGTCATTGCTTTTTCCGTGCTGCAGGATGGCCCCATCGAGTTCCATTGTGGTGTCTATCTGTTCTGCCATGCTCAGTTCTGCTCCTTGGCTTTGTACCCTTCGCTCGCCTTCACATGCCCTTCTGGAGTCATGGAATAGCTTTCATCATAATCTGCAAGAAGTTTTTCAATGCCGTAAGCCTTGAATTCATCACTGTCGTCCATCTTCAGTTCCAGAGTGCACTGTTCGCAGTTGCGGTCACACATAACCGAGGTATAGGTATCCGGTTCTCGATAGGTGGTGATCACCCCCTCAAAGTTTCTCAGAATTACCTTGTTGGTGGACCAGGAGAGAATATAGTTCGGCATGATGGGGATCTTGCCCCCTCCACCGGGTGCATCGATGACATAGGTAGGTACACAGAATCCACTGGTATGTCCCCTGAGACTCTCCATGATCTCAATACCCTTTCCAACCGATGTTCTGAAGTGTGTCAGTCCCTCTGAGAGGTCACACTGATAGAGATAGTAGGGTCTGACTCTGCTGTAGGTCAGTTTCTGTACCAGTTTCTTCATAATACGTGGGCAGTCATTCACGTCATTGAGCAGGACTGACTGGTTTCCCATAGGAATGCCTGCATCACTAAGCATCTCAACTGCCTTTCTTGAGGACTTGGTCAGCTCACGAGGGTGATTGAACTGTGTATTGATCCACAGTGGATGATACTTCTTCAACATCGTCACCAGTTTCTCGTCCACCCGGTAGGGGAGTACTACAGGAATCCTTGTCCCGATCCTAATGATTTCCACATGGGGGATTTTCCGCAGTTCACTGAGAATCCACTCAAGATACTCGTTGGAGAGCATCAGGGGGTCTCCACCGCTGAGCAGCACGTCGCGCACCTGTGGGGTGCTGCGGATATACTGAAGTCCTGCCTCGATTTGATCCCGGTCGGGAATGCTGTCAATATCGCCCACCTTTCGCTTACGGGTACAGTGACGACAGTACATGGCACAGGTGTTGCTGATCAAAAAAAGCACACGGTCTGGATAGCGATGGGTAATGCCGGGTACTGGGCTGTCAGCGTCCTCATGCAGAGGATCTTCCATGTCGTAGGAGGCTATGTCCAGCTCCCTGACATCAGGGAAGGACTGCTTGAAGATGGGATCGTTCTCCACATTTTCTGTATCGATGAGGGAGAGATAGTAAGGAGTGATGGACATGGGAAATTTGGCGATGGTTGCCTCGATGTCCTTGCGCTTTGCCTCAGGAAACTTGTAATCAAGCAACTTCTCAAAGGTCGCCACATCCTTGATGCAGTGCTTGAGTTGCCACTTCCAGTCCCGCCAGCGTTCTCTGCTGATATCTGAGTCAAAACGGTCTACTATTTGCTGTTCGGCGTCGGTAAAATGCATTGGTACATTCCTCGTGGTTTGTGCTTCTGCATGGTTGTTCTGGGCATAGATTGCCCCGGGTACAGAAGGTCTCAAGTCGAATATTTGCTTCGATCAAACGGCAATTATTCTTGGTATGAATAGAGGTATTATAACATGGTTTGTATATTTCTACAATAAAATGACACAAACTAATATAGAAAACGTGTTATTGTCTCTAAGTAAGTAGATATATTATAGCAAGTTGCACGTTCCTCACTCTTTCCTCTGTTCTAATCCAATCTACTCTGCTCTTTAGCGAAACCTCTCTTCCTAGAATGCGTACAGCACCCCTACTGTAGAGGTAAACAGACCTGCAAGGGGAAACAGTGCGTTGAAGATTAATCCTCCGTCGTAGGTATCGTCCCCCTCAATAACTCCATATGCCATTACTGGAATATTGAGATTGAGGAAGATGCCGGTATGCTTGTTTGGGATCCAGTACTCACCTTTCAGCACCGGGCCTGCTAAACCGATAACCACCGGGCCGAAGTTGGTGAATGCAGTGGTACCCAGGCCTACCTTCAAATCGAAGTTTTCGCTCAAGGCGAATGCCTGACTGATGTCAGCGTTGAGGGTATAGATAGCAAAAAACTTATCCTCAGAATCGGTATTTGCAGCGATATAGGAGATTCCCAACGGGTAGTTGATACCCCCCTGGATGTAGAGATCACCCAGTCCTACATCAGCAAATATCCCGGTAGTGGTGAAACCCACCTGAGCTCCAATGGCTAGGCTGTTCTCTCTCGCTGTTAACGGGGAAAGGGTACAACACAGTACGACACATACTAGGATGGACACAGCAGTACAACGTTTCATAAGCATTCCTCCATGATTTGGTCATTCCATAGAGAAAACAACCATACAGGGGAAGTGTCACATCGTATTCAAAAAATGCTAGTGATAGTGGATGGTATTTGCAAGACGTATGATCTCAAAGCGATCTTTCACTTCCAGCTTTGAATAAATGGAGCTGATATTGTTCCGTACCGTCTGCTCTGCAAGCATCAGTCGGTCAGCGATCTGCTGGTTGTCGTAGCCGGTTGCGATCAAGCCAAAAATCTCCTTCTCTCGACTGGTGAGGGTGTCGAACCACTCAAAACGACCGGATACCTCAGGAATTTTCGGACTGGTGCCGTTGTACATGGTGTTGATCAGCTTGGCGGCAATCTTGGGAGAGATCTGTACAAGACCGGATTGTAAAGCCCTAATGGCCGCTATCAACTCAGTGGGAGAGATATCTTTCAGCAGATATCCGGCAGACCCGATGCGCAGTGCTTCACGGACGAACTCATCCTCGTCATAGGTTGAGAGCATGACCACCTTGATTGCTGGTTGGTTCTTGAGTATCTCCCGGGTTGCCTCGACCCCATTGATGTCAGGAAGATGAACATCCATCAGGATTACATCAGGCTTGCTCTCCTTTGCCATCTGGATTGCACTTCTTCCGTTCTTTGCGATACCGATGACCAGAAAGTCATCCACATAACTCTCCAGACTCATCCTCAGACTCTCGACAAAGAGTGGTTGGTCATCAACCAACAGAATTCGTGTCATGCATTTGCTCCTTCACTAGGGGTATGGTAACCGTAAGCTGGAACCCACCCTCGGGGGCATTTTCCGCCATTACCGTCCCTCCTAGCTTGCTGATTCTCTCTTCCATTCCGGCAAGACCAATTCCCTTGATAATTTTCTTTGCACCGCTGCCGTTGTCCAGGATTATGACCTGTACCTTGTCGGTGATGATCCAAAACAACATTCTCACTTGGGTTGCATGACCATGACGCAAGGCATTGGTAAGCCCTTCCTGTACCACACGGTAGAGGATGAGGTCAATCTCATCACCGAATGAGGAGGGAAGGTTTCCCGCCTCTATGTCTACCGTTACCCCGGTGGTACCTTCAAAGATTTTCTTTATCTTGTAGATGGCCTTTATGCCTGTCTCCCGCTCCGTCTCATTGGTCCTGAGCAGGTGCAGTGCCTTACGGGTTTCCAGCAAGCCCTCTTGGGCCTGGCTTCTTGCAGCAGAGCACATCTCGCTGGTTTTCTCACTGTTTCTGCATCCCGTGGAGACAATGGCATCCATCATGGCGATGATATTGGTGAACATGTAGCCGCTGATGTCGTGGATCTCACGACTGATACGGTATCGCTCTTTCTTAGCCGCTTCAATTTCAGCAGTCCTTGCATACGACTGAAGGCTTTGGCTGAATACGGTCAGTTTCGTAATGGTGTTGTTCAAGATGGCAATCTGTTGTTGGGCCTTGAGATAGCATATACGATATTGGGTAAGCCCAACCTGCAGCAGTGCGCTGGATAGGGAGATGGAAAAGAATGCCCACAGCTCAGCTTTTTCGGGTGACCTGAGAGCCAGGTTCAGTTCGTTCTCTCCAAGAAGCGGGGGGAGTAGGAGCAATCCTGTTCCCACCAAGGCAACCACCGGTACAAGAATCAGGTTGATCGGGAAAAAGCAAAAGGAAAGGAGTACGGTCTGCAAGGCAAGAAAGAGTGAGATGCGGATGGTCAAGAAATCATTGAGCGAGTAACCGATCACCCACAAAGCAGTGAGGGCGAGAAAGATCAACAGGAGAATGGCGAGCAGATTCTCTGAACGCGAGAGCAAAAATATACAGAACCCATAAAACGCAAAGAAGATGAAAAATGTACGATAGAACTCCATTGGACGGGTACTCTCACCACCATTGATGCCGTAGGTGAGAAGAAACTGAGCAAAGGAGAGAACCAGCAGGAAGCACACATACCCATGGAGGGCACGCTCGAATTGCGTCAGTTTCTTATCCTGATTATCTGTGCTCATGGATGTCAGTATACCATAGGGAAGGGAAGAGTCGGTATTTTTGTACCGGTTGCCAGATTAAAAAAGTAGGTTTTTGGTACTCTTGTAACTTTCTTGCTGGAAAACCAGCGAGTACCATGAAACAGTAGTAAAACAGAGCAAGTTTGTTCAAAGAACAACAAGGAGGAATGCAATGAAAAAAACGTTGTATGTGCTAATGGTTCTGATGCTGGGCTCGACCCTGCTGTTCGCCGGTGGTGCTGAAGAGAAGGCGGCAGAAGTCGTTGATCCCAACGCCCCACTCACCCTTACTGTCTGGTGTTGGGACCCGATGTTCAACATCTATGCCATGGAAGAAGCTGCCAAGATTTACAAGGATGTCAAGCCAAACGTAACCATAGATGTTGTGGAGACTCCCTGGAATGACCTGCAGCAGAAGCTGATCACCAGCCTGAGTGCAAACGCTACCGAGAATCTTCCAGACATCATCCTGATGCAGGACAACGCCATCCAGAAGAATGTGATGACCTATCCTGAGGCCTTTGTTCCCTTGAACGGCAAGATGGACCTCAGCCAGTTTGCACAGTTCAAGGTTGATGTAGGAACCATTGATGGAAAGCATTATGGGGTTCCCTTTGACAATGGAGCAACCGGTACCTTCCTCAGAAGGGACATTGTTGAGAAGGCTGGACTGAAGGTAAGTGACTTCAATGACATTACCTGGGAACGCTTCATCGAGCTTGGTAAGATTGTCAAACAAAAGACCGGTGTTGCCATGATCAGTACGGTAGCCAATGAGCCTGATTTCCCGATGTTGATGCTCCAGAGTGCAGGAACCTGGATGTTCAATGAGGATGGAAGTGCCTACATCAAGGACAATCCGGTGCTCAAGGAAGCACTTCGAATCACCAAGGAAATGGTAGAAAGTGGTGTCTGTCTTCTTGTCCCTGACTGGAATGCCTACATCGCAACCTTGAACAATGGAACGGTTGCCTCCACGATCAACGGTTGCTGGATCAGTGGATCAATCCAGGCCGAAGAGTCCCAGAATGGCAAGTGGGCTGTTGCAAACACTCCGAGATTCGCTAATATCAGCAGCTCGGTCAACTACTCAAGCCAGGGTGGTTCAGGATGGATGGTTATGGCTAACTCCAAGTATCCTGATGTTGCCATCGACTTCTTGGCAAAGACCTTTGGTGGAAGCGTAGAGCTCTATGAGACCATTCTTCCCACCAGTGGTGCCATTGCAACTTGGCTCCCTGCAGCAGAGAGTCCGGTCTATGCAACCCCGATCGAATTCTTCGGTGGCCAGAAGATCTATGAAGACCTCGTCGCATTTGCAGGCAAGGTTCCCAACGTGAAATACGGTGTATTCAACTATGAAGCCCGTGATGCCATTGCCCGCGCATTGAGCGAGGTAATGCAGGGAACCAATATCGATTCTGCTCTTGCAACCGCACAGAAGAATGTCGAATTCCTGATGAGTGAATAGGTTTTGTACACATTATATCCGATACCGCTGTATACTGGCGGTATCGGATTTGTTCCAGCATAGAAAAGGGAAACCGTCATGGCAAAAAGTAATCTGACACGAAAGATCAACCTGTACGGCTGGCTGTTCGTCATTCCTGCAGCACTCTTCATCTTTATCCTGAACTTCTACCCGATGATCAGTGCATTCCTGCTCTCTCTTCAGTCGGGTAGGGGAAACAACCTGAAATTTGCAGGATTGAAGAACTACGCACGTTTGTTTGAGGATGAGATGTTCCTTACCTCGGTGGGGAATGTGCTCACCTATCTGGTAATCCAGGTCCCTAGTATGCTGTTGTTGGCCTTGATTCTCGCAACCATTCTGAACGACCCCAAGCTGAAAGGCAAAGGGATCTTCAGGACGATGATTTTTCTGCCGTGTGCGACCAGCTTGGTCTCCTCGGCCATGATCTTCAAATCCCTCTTCTCCATTGACGGTATTGTAAATACCGCACTGTTGGGAATAGGGGCCCTGGCAGAGCCAATCAGTTGGCTTACCCATCCTATCTGGGCAAAATTCGTCATTATTCTGACCATCACCTGGAGGTGGACCGGCTACAATACCGTCTTCTACCTGGCAGGCCTGCAGAATATTGACCGTAGTGTTTATGAGGCAGCACGCATCGATGGGGCATCGGCGAGCAGACAGTTCATATCCATCACCATTCCACTGCTCAAGCCGGTCATCCTTCTGACTACCATCATGTCCACCAACGGGACATTGCAGCTTTTCGATGAGGTCCGTACCCTGACCAATGGGGGGCCGGGTATTGCCACGCTCTCGATCAGCCAATACATATACAACCTGTCATTCATGTACAACCCGCAGTTCGGGTATGCGGCGGCGGTATCCTATGCAATTCTGGTAATGGTTGCCGTACTCTCATTCGTCCAGGTCAAAGTAGGGGATAAACGATGAACAAGCGACAAACAACCACACTGCTGAAATATTTATTTCTCATCATCATCTGCCTCTTCTCCGTCTTCCCGTTCTACTTCATGGTGGTCAGTGCGACAAACAAGAGCGTGGATATCATCAAGGGGAGACTCTTCTTCGGTACCTTCCTCTTTGAGAATAT
>JBFWKK010000046.1:0-20640 GCA_050252715.1 Sphaerochaeta sp.
ACCGCTAGGACCTGAACCTAGTGCGTCTACCAATTCCGCCATCTGGGCGCAGGACCAACTATAGATTATTTACTTGGTTTGTGTCAACAAGCTTTTCAGGAAATCAGGACCACCGCTTGAGCCATAACAGCCTCCGCGCTCCCCAGTTCCCCCAAAATACCTTCCGCTGTTTTTGCCTTTACAGAGACTTGGTGTATGGAAATGCCAAGCGTGTTTGCGAGGTTTTCCCTGATTGCATCGATGTGCTCCCTTAGTTTGGGGCGTTGCACAATGATCGTGGAATCGATGTTGAGAATGGAGTAGGGTGGCAGGTCTTGCTCTACTACCTGCTTGAGCAGTCGCATGCTGGCTACATTCTGGTAGGCTGGGTCTGTATCGGGAAAGTGGGAGCCGATATCTCCCTTGGCCAGGGCGCCGAGGATGGCGTCAATGACAGCATGTACCAATACATCCCCATCACTGTGGGCAACTTCCCCACGTTCACTGGGAATGACAATACCACCAAGGATGAATTTCCTTCCTTCCTCGAGTCGATGTACATCCCAACCGGTTCCAATCCTCATGGTGTTTGTGTATCCCTCTTGAACTCGTCCATGGCCTGGTGGAGTGCTTTTGCAGCTTGTGCACTGCGCTTTCCTTCTTCCAGGTTCTGGAGGTATATCTCTATCTGCTGTTCGGCATCTGGAATATCCTCTATATAGGTGATTTTCCTGTTTTCTCTAGCTCCCTCGCAGATTCCTACCGGCTGGGCATAGTCGGTAAAGATCTGGGTATCGTCAACATACAGTTGGTTGCTGTCCTTTGCTGCCTGATGTGCTTCCCAAATCTCTGGGTACTTGAATATCTGTGGGGTCTGTACTCCCACTGCATGGCTGCGGTCGATATGGTGGGTGATCACCCCATTGTCGTCAATGATTTTCAGGGCATCGGTGGCAGGAAGGGCTGGTACCGCTCCCTTGAAGACCGTTGCTGTTGCAAGGGTCTTGATTACCAAGTCTGGGGTAAGGAAGCAGCGTGCACCATCATGGATTGCCACAAAATCGAGGGCCATCGCCATGGATGAAAGCATCTGCAGTGCATTATATACCGATTTTTGTCGGTTCTCCCCACCTTCTACCAGAACGATGGGAACCCTGTTTTGCTGTAGGAGATCCTCCAAGGCCACCGCACACTGGTCAGCCATACCCTTAGGATGGGTGACCAGAATAAGTTGGCATCCAGGAACTTCAAGGAAAGGAGCGACAGAACGGAAGAGTACTGTATGTCCATCAATGGAAAGGTACTCTTTCTTGACACCAAGATCCTTGTTTGCATTGAAACGATCGCTACTGCCGGCAGCGGTAACGATTACTGCATGGTGTGGGAAATTCATACCGTTATTTCTCCAGTCTGGAGAATACAAGCATCTCAATCTCTTTTTTGTCCTTCTTCAGGGCAAAGGAGATTTCATCTATCAATAGACGAAGTGCATTGTCATAAAGCTTTCGCTCTTGTACCGGAAGTTCCTTGATCTTGCTGCGATGATAGAGAGCTTGTACCACCTTGGCAATGGATGAAATGGAGCCTTGCTTAAGCAAGTCAACATTCATCTGATAGCGGACCTTCCAGTCGACAGGCATTGGTTCATACTTGCTGGATATGGAATCAATAGCTTGTTTTGCTTCCTTCTCGGCAACGATTGGTCGGATGCCCATCTCCTCGGATTTTTCCACAGGAATCATCACCGTCATATCGGAGATGTCGAGATAGATCACGTAATACATCGTAGCGGCACCTCTGAACATCCGTTCTTCAATACGCTTGATGACGCCCACACCTTGGAGAGGATATACTACATGTTCTCCGATGCTAAATTGTGTTGTTTCCTGTGCTGAATTCATAGCACAAGTATATCCTATTTTTCATGTTAGAACAAGAACACCCAAAAACAAACGTTTGTCTGTTGAATGATAGCCATCAGCCTAGGAATACGCTATAGTAGGGCCATGAAACACGACATTCGACGCTGTGGTGTATTGATGCACCCTACTTCTTTTCCCTCACCCCATGGGATCGGCTCCCTTGGTGATGAGGCTTTTACATTTATTGACCTCCTTTCTGAAGCGAAAGTGAGTCTTTGGCAAATTCTTCCCCTTGGTCCTACCGGTTATGGCGATAGCCCCTATGCTGCCCGTTCGACCTTTGCAGGGAATGAACTTCTCATTGACCTGAGAAGTCTTGCCTATGATGGATTCCTGGATGCTGAGGACGTTCTCTTTCACCCGGAATTCTCAGTGGACCGGGTAGCCTACGGCGAAGCAAGAGCCTACAAGGAACCTCTCCTTGTAAAGGCTGCAGAGCATTTCCTGGAGGAAGCAGAAGAAGAACAAAGAAAAGAGTATCAAAACTTTGTTGCTGAGAACATGTGGTGGCTCGAGGATTATGCAATCTATCAAGTGCTTTGCAGGATACACCAAGATTCACGATGGTTCGAAATCTGGCCAAAGGAATTGAGGCTGAGAGATTCCAAGACATTGCAGCAGCTCAAGGAGGAACATGCTTCCGCTCTTGAAATCATCCAGGTCCAACAGTATTTCTTCTTCTCTCAATGGTTGCAGGTGAAGCACTATGCGAATGAGAAGGGAATCCAGATTATTGGTGATATTCCCATTTTTGTTGCCCCAGATAGTGTGGATGCCTGGACAAATCGTGATCTTTTAAAGATGGATGAGGAGGGGAGACAGACTGCTTCCAGCGGGGTGCCGCCTGATGCATTCTCAGCAGAAGGACAACTTTGGGGAAACCCCGTCTACGCATGGCAGGCGCACAAGAAGCAGAAGTTCTCTTGGTGGATCAAGCGCATAGAGAAGACCTTGGAGGTCTGTGACATTGTCAGGATAGACCACTTCCGTGGGTTTGCTGCCTATTGGGAAGTCCCCCAGGGAGAGAAGACTGCAATGCATGGCAGGTGGCAACCCTCCCCAGGTAAGGAGTTCTTCAAAGCACTGAAAACGCATCTTGGAGATACCCTGCCCATCATCGCTGAAGATCTTGGAGTCATTACTGAGGATGTGGATGAGCTCAGGATTTCCAATGGTTTTCCAGGAATGAAGATTCTCCAGTTTGCCTTCAATCAGGAGAACGGGAAACTTGATGCTGGGAACGCCTACCTTCCCCACAACTGTGAGTACAACAGTGTCATCTACACAGGAACCCATGACAACAATACCTCAAGAGGGTGGTACGACTCCTTGGATGAGCAGACCAAGGATACGGTTCGCCGCTATCTTGAATGTCCGGATGACCAGGTCGTATGGCAGTTGATCAGGCAGATGCTGCTCTCTCATGCAAAGGATGCAATCCTGCCTATGCAGGACTGGCTTGAGTTGGATGCAGGGGGAAGAATGAACACTCCCTCCACTTGCGGGGGAAGCAACTGGAGCTGGAGAATGCAAACCCTCCAACTTGAAGGCTGGAGGGTTGATCGTCTCAGGTCTCTGATAGAAATCTCGGGAAGAGCTGAGATCTAGAAAGAATCCAAGAGGTAGGTGAGCAGGTCTGAGCAATCATCCATCTCACATGTTTCAAGCACTGCTTTGATTGCACCCTGCTCATAGGGAACGCCAATGAGCAACTCCTTGATGCGATCGACAATTGAAGTGTCGAGGCTGTCAGTGAACATTTTTATATCACTGATGGCCCCTTTCTCAACCAAGATACTGAAATCTGCCTCTCCCCAGGGGAAGCGATGGATAAATGCGTGGGTGAACTGTGGTGTATTCTCCAGAATTTGGGAACGATCTCCAAAGCGGTGGTAGTTCTGCTGGGCTTCTGGAAAGGTCGTGAAATCAATCTCTTGGATATCTGCTTGCCCATACATCTCCGTAAAGGCATTGATGAGCGATTCCTCTACCATGCTGGTGGTGATGGATTCCCTGCCTTCCTGTAGGTTGCCCACCCGGCTGGCGACTGATTTGACCGCCTTGGAGGAGAGCTTGGTTGAACTTGGGGTGAGATAGTTACCCATGACCGATAGGTCGCTGCTGATCAGAAGGGTCCCATGGTGGCAAAACTTTGTAGCCGTGGTTTGAAATGCATTGCCGCTGATCTTTTTCCCGTTCAGGAGAATGTCATTCCTCCCTGAAAGTTCGCACTCCAGACCCAAAGAAGCGAGTGCCTTGATGATCAAGGTAAAGTTCTCTTCCTTGGTGCTGCCTTCCTTGTCCCCGATCAGGGTGAAACAGAGATTGCCCCTGTCATGGTAGACCGCACCTCCGCCACTCTGTCTTCTTACGAGTTGTACGTGTTCCTCATCCATCCGTTGCAAGTTGCATTCACTGAATGGATTCTGGTATCGTCCGATGACAATGCAGGGATCGTTGACCCAAAGATACAGTACATGATCATAGGGGAGGCTCATCAGATATGCTTCCCCTGCCAGGTTTGCTGCACAGTCGTGCGATTTTGCCACGTAGATTGCATTCTTCATGGCCTCAGTCTACCGTTTTTTCCAGCTCTTATGCTATAGTGCCCAGTATGAATATCATCCTCTTTGAGAGTCTGGAAACGTCCAATACATTACCGATTAAGGATTCCAGAGCACAGCACATCAAGAAAATCCTGCATTTACAGGAAGGGGATACCTTTCTGGCAGGTGTCGTAAACCAAAATAAGGGAATTGCCACCATCACCGCTATGGATGAGGGGGGTATCTCCTTTATCTATGAGGTGCAGGATAGGGTATCCACATCACTGTATCCGGTTATCCTTCTTGTGGCGCAGGTTAGGCCGATCAGCATGCGCAGAATTCTCAGGGAGGCGGTAAGCCTCGGCGTATCATCCCTGATCCTCTGTACTACCGATACAGCTGAAAAATCGTATGCGCAGGCAAATCTGTATACCAGTGGAGAATATCGCGGCATTTTGATCGATGGTGCAATGCAAAGCGGCCAGTGTGGGGTAAGTGAGGTGCTGTTTGCCTCTTCAATCCAGAAGGCAATGACCCTGTTCCCACCAGGGGCGAAGCGGATCGTACTGGATAATGTCCGCCGTGGAGTACCTCTCTCAACCCTTACCTGTTCCAAGGAACAGCCGGTGGTTCTGGCAATTGGGGGGGAACGGGGATTCAGTGAGCGGGAGCGGGATGTATTTTCCCGTCACAAGTTCCTGTTTGCAAGTCTGGGTACACGAATTCTGAGAACAGAGACAGCCTGTAGTGCTGGAATTGCTGTCCTCCTGGGCAGGATGGGTTTTCTCTAGAAGTTGCCCCGACTGGGATATTCCTGTAGGATGGCACTATTGTAGATCAGGAAGGAGAGTGAGCACTATGGCACATTGCATTGTAAGCGCTGCTGAAGAGATTTTGGATAAGGAATTTCCCGTACTCGATCACGGTTTTGTCCGTCTGGTTGACTATCTGGGGAGTGATGAACGTATTGTACAAAGCGCACGGGTATCCTACGGAAGTGGGACAAAGACCTACCGTCAGGACAAGGGCCTGATCAACTACCTGTTGCGGAATGACCACACCTCTCCCTTTGAACAAGTGAATTTCACCTTCCATGTAAAGATGCCTATTTTTGTCGCAAGGCAGTGGATCCGACATCGTACCGGCAGGGTCAATGAGATCAGTGGCCGCTACAGCGTCATGAGTGATGAGTGTTACAGACCGGATCCTTCCCATATCAACTTCCAGAGTGAAGACAATAAGCAGGGAAGAACCGCGGAACCGGTCGATGCAGAGGTGGCTGAGCAAGTACTCTCCCTGTTGCGCGATGACCAGAAGAGAATCTATGAGACCTATCAGAAGCTTCTGGATATGGGAATTGCCCGGGAACTGAGTCGCATAGACCTCCCCTTGAGTCTCTATACCGAGTGGTATTGGCAGATGGATCTGCACAATCTTTTCCACTTCTTACAACTCCGTCTCGATGCCCATGCTCAGTATGAAATTCGCGTCTACGCGCAGACCATCCTTGAGATGGTGAGGAAGGTGTGTCCCATTGCAACCGAGGCATTCCTGGAACACAAGATGGGCGGTACGCACGTGAGCAAGGGCGAATTGGATGCAATCAAGGCACTACTCAAGGGCGAGGAGAACCCTCTAAAGGGACGGGCTCTGGAACTCTTTTCCCAGAAATTCGACTAGGAGCGTTTCAGCTTCCGCTTATACTCCTTTTTGCCTAGTGGAGCGGGAGGAATCGTTAGGGGCCTCTCGAGCAGGGGCCTTGGATCACGTAAAAGCGATTGGAACAGCTTGATGGATTGGGTGAAGTAGTATCCGTCGGTGATTCGTTCATCGACGGTAAAACCTACCTCCATGGTATCTTTGTAACCGGTTCTGCCTCCCTCACTGTGGCGAGTTCGTTTCAAAAGGCCCATGGTAATGAAAATGCTAGTGGTGCCCCACTCATAGAGATGGTGGTGGGGACTTCCCCCTCCAAGCCCAATGCTTCCCATGTTGCTGACAAAGAGGGACGTATGCAGCCCATCTGCATCCCTGAGCGCTTGGGGAGCTATTCCGTAGCGATCAAGCAACTTTGCTGTACCCACAACCAAGCGGATAATTGGACGCGGAAAATGAAGGAAAAAAAGGATTGCCTTGTCTGTGAAGTTTGTCGAGTGCATCTGTCTCTGCTCATTGATTGCTCGATTGATGATGTTCGCAATTTCATCCAAGGTCATAGCAGGCAAGAAGGTGAGCGGCATGCTGTGTTCAGGAGCCTGGTCGCTGTATGACTCCTTTACCACGAAATTCAAGGAGATGTCCTGCCTCTGCCAGTATTGGTAGTTGGCCACAAATCGATTAAGTTCCGGTCGTAGGGCAATGGTCCTCAGTATTGCAGCCAGAAATACTTCAAAAACCCGATAAGAACGCCCGTTCGAACTCTTGTGGTGCTTGATGAAATGCGTGGTTCCACTCAGGTCAAGCACCATGTTCTGATAGACAAGGGATTCACTTCTTCTTGGCATGATGTAGGGAAATATCTGTTTATAGGGTGGTATGTCATACACACGCACCGCATCGTTGCGCTTACTCATGAAAAACCTCGGAATAGAGAAAAGACTACGATATTGAGTGTAGCGCTGTTCTCTATTGAGCTCAAGTGGAAATTCAAATCCTACAGAGCATCCCTTGTTTTCCTTTCTAAGCATGCTTGGTAGGATGTTTTCATAGCTGACTCAAGGGCACGGTCATTTGGGTAGGAGTAGCCAAAGGTAGGTTCCCACAAAGAGGGATCCTCCATGCAGAGATAGAAGAACGGGGATCCCTGTTTCCAGCGTTCGGGGAACTGGTTGTAGGCAAAGGAGAACATCTTTTGCTTGGTCTGCAGCGGGTAGGAGAACTTACCTGCAGCCGGAGAGAGGTCCATGTCAAGGATTCTGGTTGTATACCTGTGAGAACGCATCTGTTTGAGGACTGCTTTGGTGAAGGTAAGGGTTCCCAGGGAGAACATCATCAAATCCTCGGGATCGAACATGGTTGTAACCTGTTCAATAAGAGCAGCGTACTCATCTTCCCAGCCCTCAAAATACACCATGGGATGGAGGTGAAACCCAATGATTCGACCCCTGTCCCGTGCCTTTCGTGCAGCATCGATCCGTTGGGTGAGGGATGCACTCAGGTGTTCCTCCTTCTCGATGACGGTCGGTGCATTGAGAGACCAAGTCGAGACAATATTGAGGGGGAGAGAGAGGTCCAGATAGTCACTCCGTTTACTCTTTGTCTTGAGTTCTATGATGAGCTTTGGATAGCGACGGGCAAGTATGGCTAGTGCATCGAGCGTGCCATAATCATTACCCCAAAGCAGGGAGTCGCTGCTCTGTCCTGTTCCAATATGCCAGGTCTCTTCGTCGAGTTGCAGTTCCTGGAGTCTCTGGGCAAGGTTCTCCACTATCTGTATCTCATGGCTATTGTAAAATGATTGGATTGAACAGTAGGAGCATCCAAACGCGCACTGGTTTACTACATCAAGGGTCTTCAGGTTGCAACAGCGGGTTTTTTCTCCCTCCACCGGGCACGGGCAGCGGCCCATCAAGGTGTTTGCACTGATGAAGAGGCTTTTGTACTTGTCCATCAGGCGTGTCTCTGGGTGGAAATCCTTGTAGGGTGTCGGCTTTTCCCTCTCTTTTTGCATGAGAGCCAGATGGTTTGCACAGAGAGCCTTCGCCTGTGCCTTCCCCTGCATATGCTTCACCGCTGCTTCGTCAATCCATGTTTGGAGTGGTCCCATCTTCCACATGAGAAGATCACAGGCGCTTTCTATGAGCTGACGCTGCTGCTGGTAGCTGAAGTGGTAGCGCTCTTCAAGTTGGCTGAGGTAGTCTTGTTCCTGGGTAGGCAAGGTTGCAAAGAGTGGATGATCCATAGCAGCTATTGTACTGATTGAGCATTG
This sequence comes from Sphaerochaeta sp., assembly GCA_050252715.1. GTDB lineage: Bacteria > Spirochaetota > Spirochaetia > Sphaerochaetales > Sphaerochaetaceae > Sphaerochaeta. The sequence goes on from JBFWKK010000046.1 coordinate 8,376, forward strand.
CCAAAACAAGTATGTCTGGCTATGCTTCAAGAGCGTATGAAGAAGAAGCGTGATGAAGAGATTTCCTATAGCTCCTCCAGTGAGGTTGAGAGCCTGGGAAGTGTGAAAGAAGAGCCGATGAATCCCCACGAGCAGGCCCGAGAGCTTCCCCATGCCAGTGGTGTATACCTCATGAAGGATGAGAGAGGGAACATCATCTATATAGGGAAGGCGAAGGATCTCCGTAAACGGGTAACCAGCTATTTCCTGGCCAATCGCAGTATGAAGACTGCAGCCTTGGTGCGTAACATTGCCTCCATTGAACACATCATCACCGGCAATGAGTACGAGGCGCTGGTTCTGGAGAACAACCTCATCAAGAAGTACTCTCCGCACTACAACATCTCACTCAAGGATGGCAAGAGCTATCCAATGATCCGCATCACCAATGAGAAGTTTCCCAAGGTGTTCAAGACACGCCGTCTCATCGATGATGGGTCCTCCTACTATGGGCCTTACCCAGATGCAGGAAAACTGGATCTCTACCTCGATCTGATCGCCAAGCTCTTCCCGCTGAGACGCTGTTCCACTCCCCTTAGGAAACGGAAAAAGCCCTGTCTTTACTACCACATTGGTCTCTGTAGTGGTCCCTGCGCGGGCTTGGTCAGCGAACAGGAGTACGGCAAGGCAATCACAGCGGTGAGGAACCTTCTGGAAGGACGCACCGATGCACTGCTGGCAAGGTTGGAGAGGGAGATGATTCAAGCCTCCAAGGCATTGAACTTTGAGGAAGCTGCAACCAAGCGAGACCAGATTTCGGCTATCAAGACCACACAGGTTGGACAACAGGTACAGGATTTCGCCACAGAGAGTCGAGACTATGCAGCCATTGAAATGCGTGGCCCCCTGTGTACCATCAGCCTGATGCAGATGCGTGACGGACAGTTGATCGGGCGAGCCCTGTACAGGGCAGAGACCCTGGGACAGGAGACTGATACGTTGTTGAACTTCCTCATCCAGTACTATGCGGATGGGCAGAAGCTTCCCCAGTTCCTCTATGTCTCCCATGAAATCGATGTACAGTTGATCAGGCGCTACTTCTCAGAGCAGTTGGGAGGAAGACTGGAGGTAAATCTCCCGATCGATGGAAAGCACTACAGAATTCTCCGCATGGCCAGAGAGAATGCAAGCAGGGATGTAGAGAAGCGTCTCAAGAGCAAGGACAACACCCATGCACTGCAGGAACTTGCTGATATCCTGGATCTTGCTTCACCTCCGACCCTCATAGAAGGATTCGATATCGCCCAATTACATGGAAAGTATACCGTTGCCTCCCTGATATCCTTCAGAAACGGGAACCCCGATAAGCCAAACTATCGCAGATACAACATTAAAAGCCTGGAAGGAAAGATTGACGATTATGAGTCCATCAGGGAAGCTGTTGCACGCCGCTATACCAAGATTCTCAATGAGAACCTTGAACGCCCAGGATTACTGATCATCGATGGAGGGCAAGGCCAGGTCAATGCAGCTCGTGAAATCCTCGATGCCCTTGGCATGGTGGATATTCCCATCATCGGACTCGCTGAACAATTTGAGACTATTGTATTTGATGATGATCGGGAGGATTTACAGCTGCCTGAAGACAACGAAGCACTACGTCTGGTTATCGCAGTACGTGATGAGTGTCACCGGTTTGCTACCAGTGCGAACCAGGCAGCAAGAAGTAGAGAAGCCTCTTTCCGTGTCTTGGAATCCGTGCAGGGAATAGGCAGAAAACGAAGTGAGTCACTGATGAAACAGTTCGGGAGTCTGGAGGCCATTCTGGCAAAGAGCGCAGAAGAACTCAGCAAGGAATCTGGTCTCTCCCTGACAGTGGCAACACGTCTTCTCCAGCAACTCTCCCTCTAGGAGAGGGACGCGAATGAAGCGGTACTAAACGGCCTTCCCTTACCCTTGATGATACGATACAACAGTCGTTCCAATACCAGACTGGTCAGCTCGCTCCCTGACTCCTTTACTTCCAGATCAGCCTCTGCCAAGGCTGTGATGATCTTTCTGATGGATGCAAGGTCATAGCGTTGCAGTGCTCCATGGTAGGTGGTTTTGTCCTTTGGTTTCTTGATCGGGCTGCTCTTTCCCTGCACACTTGCTTGACCATAGGCTTCCCCTTCGCTTCCCCCGTTGAAGATATACTCCTGGATGGAGTAGAGTCTTCTGAACTGCCAGAGCAATCCATTTACCAGGAGAATTGCGCTCTGGCTGTCCCCACTTCCAAGAATACTGTTCAGCGACTGCAGACTCTGTTTCAGATCGCCCCGGGCAATGAGCGGAAAGAGCGTAAAGGCATCTTCCTGTCTACTGTGATAGATGTAGGTCTCTACATCTTCCTCTTCTATCGGACGGTTTCTCTGCTCAATCTGCCAGAATAGGGCAAGCTGATTGCAAATGGTTTTCAGCTCCTGGGTATTGTCCTCGGTAAGGTCGATCAAAAGATCGGTTGCATCGCCAGTGATGGAGATGCCAAGATGTCTGAAGTGGTTTCTGATCCAGTCTGCTTTTTGATTTTCCAAAAGATCATAAAATGTTTTTGTATTCTGCCTGGGAACTGCTTTCATGATCTTCTGGGAGAGGTAGAGTTCACTGCTGATGATGATTAGCGTCGCAGTATCCACCGGGTGGGCAAGGTATGCTGCAATTGCATCCACCATGGGTGCACTGAGTCCCTCAGCCTGGCTGAGAATGACCAGACGATGGTCACTGAAGAGGCTGTTGTTGTTCAGGACGGTCAGAATCTCTCCATTCTCAGTTTCGAACGGATAGAATCGGCTCAACTCGATTTCATTTCCGTAGCTCTCCCTGAGCTTGGAACGAATATTCTTCAGCTCCTGTTCCTTGGCTCCTGCTTCAGGCCCAAGGAGTAGATATGCGCCACTGGTCATCGGTAGTTCCGTATCAGGAGATGAAGTTTTCCGTGAATCTTGCAGGAGCGGGTAATGATTGGACCCATCGATGCATTGGCAGGGCGCAGTTCAATGCTTCCCTTGCCGGGGTAGTACCCCTTCAAGGTAATTCCTGGTTCATCATCACCCACAGAGGCTGCTACAATATCCCCTCGTTCTGCGATATCACACTTTCTGATAATGGCAATATCACCATCATAGATTCCCTCTTCTATCATGCTCTCGCCCCTGATTTTCAAAGCAAAGTAGGTGTTGTGGGTACTCCTGAGCATGGTTGCTGGTATGTTGAGGGTGAAGTCAGTATTCTCTTCACTCATCAAGGGGGTTCCAGCTGCGATGGATCCGATAACCGGTACCTGAATCAATTCTTCCCGTGGAAAGAACTCCTCTCCAATAACCTCGATGGAACGAGATACTCCACCGGTTGTCCTGATTACCTGTTTTGCTTCCAATGCCTTGAGATGGTCGTGTGCGGCCTTCACTGAGAACTTGAAGTGCTCGGCGATATCCCGTACAGACGGTGCATAGTTGTTCTCCTTGATGTACGAACTGATAAAGGAGGCTATGGCCTTTTGACGATCGGTTAGTTCGCGCATCTGTTACTCCTCAAATCTGTTTTCAAACAGATGTTCTATTGCATTTGCCATCTGCTCTTCGTCAGGTCCTTCACAGGTCATGGTTATGGAGCTCTGATGCGTAGCTCCAAGGGTGATGATACCCATGATGGACTTCCCGTTTATCTTCATTGTATCCTTCTCGAGATACAAGTCACTCTGATATTGATTGGCCAGCTTGACGATGGATGCAGCTGGCCGTGCATGAATGCCGGCTCTATTATAGACCCTCAGTTCTCTGGTAACCATCAAAGCGTCTCCTCGTTGATATAGTACATTTTTCGTGCTGATTCACTTTCCAGCCACTTGAGGACACTCTGATCGAACTCCTTGGCCGAGTAGTAGCCGAGTTTCTTCAGCCTCTCGTTTCTGGCTGCCGTTTCGATAATGACCGGAATATTCCGACCCGGTTTTACAGGGATGATGACCTTGGGAATGGCTATTCCAAGATACGTGTCCTCAAGGGTGGACTCTCCAACCCGATCATAGTTTTTCTTTGCATCCCATGGCTCAAGATGTACAGCAAGTTGTACCTGTTTACGGTCCCTGATGGCTCCAACCCCATAGAGATTAGCCAGGTTGATAATTCCCAGTCCCCTAAGTTCCATATGGTGGGCAAGCAGGGGATTCTCTCCCATGCCGATAAGGTAGTTGTCACTGATATTTCTCAGCTTTACCGTATCGTCACTGATCAGTCGATGTCCACGTTCGATCAACTCCAGGGCGGTTTCGCTCTTTCCCACTCCGCTTTCCCCGGTGATCAGAACCCCGATCCCATAGACCTCCACAAGTACCCCATGAATCGTCTGGGTTGGTGCAAAGACCTCATCAAGAGTCTGGTAGAGTCTTCTTGAGAAGTCGCTGGAAAGTAGGTCGGTCTTGAGAATTGCCGTTCCCGTCTCCTCAGCAAGTTCTATCAGACGGCTGCTGGGATCGCTGTTGTCGCAGAAGACACAGCAGGGGATATCGTAGCTGAAAAGCTTGTCAATGCTGGAGGTGTTCTGCTCTGTTTCCAGTTTCTCCAGATAGGCTCTCTCTCCTTTTCCGAAGACCTGGATTGAGTTGTTGCTGAACTCATCAAAAAAACCACTCAAGGGAAGCCCTGGTCTGCTGATCTTGCTGGTTGTTATCCGCTTGGACAGACCGGATCGACCGGCTATACAGCTAAGACGCAAGTGATTGTGTTCCTTCAGGTCAAGGTCCAGCAGATCCAAGACAGTGAAATCAGGCATGCTCAACTCCTCTCTATAGTTCGTTTTACTATACAATTGTTGAGACGATTCTGCAAGGGTTTCCATGCTTGATTTATGGAGTGGTCGAGCGTTCTTCGCCATTTTTAATGTATTGTAAAATAGAGAATTAATTATAAAAATTTGACAATTGTAAAATTCTCATGCCCAAATGTCCATTGACGATTGACTGCCCAAGCCTTATCCTTAGTGTATGACCATAGTCAAAGGAGGGCTTATGAATTTGACAGTCAGAGGCATCCGTTACAACCCAAGCGACGCAACGAGAGAGTTTTTGGACAAGAAGCTCCAGAAGCTACAATTTGCAGATGGGTATCTCCATGATCTGGATATCGCAATTACGCGGGAGCCGGTCGGGCAGGGGTATCACCTAGATGCAAAACTCCACTTCTCTTGGGGAACCATCAAGATGGTCAGCTATGACTGCTACGAACTGTTTGAAGGTATTGAGCTGATTACCGACAAAATTGAGTCCGTAGCGAGAAAGGAGAAAGGGAAGATTACAGATCACAAATAAGATTCGTACTCTGGGTATAAGGTATGGGGCGCTTTGGCGCCCCATTCTCTATACCGGGGCCTCTCAGTCATTTCCCCGGATAAAGGATGGGTCAATATTGAGCTCGTTGCGGTATTTTGCCACCGTCCTTCGTGCCACAGATATTCCCCGTTCCTTGAGCAGGTTGCTGATCTTTTGATCGCTGAGCGCTTTCTTCCCTTCATGCTCTTCCAGAAGCTGGCGGATAATCTCCTTCACGGCCTGTTTGGAATGCTCAGCACCATCAGCGCCGACCGAGCTGCTGAACAGCTTCTTGATCGGAATGATGCCCCAATCCGTATCAATCCATTTCGCGGTTGATATCCTGCTGACCGTTGTCTCGTGAACACCAATCTCCTGAGCCACTGCTTTCTGGGTAAGGGGTTTGATGTATTGGGGTCCCCTCATGAAGAACTCCCTCTGTTCCCTGAGGAGTACTTGGGCAACCCGATAGAGCGTCTGGTTACGAACTTGGATCTGGAAAATCAACTCATTTGCAGTTTTGATCTGCTGGCTGATGTACATCTGTGCCTGTTTTGCTTCAGCAGAGTCCCCCACTTCCTCGGCAAGCCCCGCGAAGTCGGTGTTTATCCGCAGATCAGGAAGGGAAGAGTCATTCATCCTGAGCACCAGCTCTCCCTCCTCAATCTTGATGGAGAGGTCAGGGACCACATACTGTTCAGGGCCACTGGAGAAAGCCTGGCCGGGAAAGGGTGTGAGAGATTTCAGGAAGTTCCAAAGCTCTTCCAGTTCCTCGGTTGTTATTGAGAGATTCTTTGCAACTTGGTTCTGCTTGTTTGCGCGCATCAGCTCCAGATTGTCCAGGACCAGATGGCTGAATTGAGCAAGTTCCTCTCCCTTCATCCCCTTTATCTCGGCTTGTAGGATGAGTGACTGTCTCCAGTCCTGTACCCCAATTCCTGATGGGTCGAACTGGTGGATTAGTTCCAGCACTTTGGAAAGATGGACCTGCAAGTCGATAGGTATGAATTCCTCTGGGTCTTCCAGGAAGAATCCATTGGCATCCAGATTGGTGATCAAGAGCTCTCCCACACGATATTCCTGTTCATTCAGTGACTCACAACCCAACTGACTGAGCAGGTGCTCCTGCAAGGTCTCTTCTTCGCTCAGGGCGTTCTCCATGAATTTCTGGCGTCTGTCGCTTGCCTCATAGTCATAGCCAGGGGTGTCACTGCCATAGGAGGAAGAGTCAGAGTAGCTGTCATCGATGCCGCTGGATTCCTTTTGCTGTCTTCGTTGGGCAAACCGCTCATAGGAAACCTCCCATGAGGAGGGTATCTCCAATGCAGGGTTTGACTCGATCTCATGCTTTACCCGTTGTTGCAGTTCTGTAAGGGGAAGTGTCATCAACTCAAACGACTGCAACATCTGGGGGCTGAGCTTGAGCTGTTGTTTCTGGGAGAGTGAAAGCTGAGCTGAAAAATCCATTAGGAGTCCTCCCCGAAATCGTGTCCGAAGTAGATATCCCTGGCTACCTGGTTGGAAAGCAGTTCCTGCCTTCCTCCCGATACCAGAATGGTTCCTGCATTGATGATGTGCGAGCAGGAGGTGATGGAGAGTGTGTCACGCACATTATGGTCGGTCAGCAGGATGCCGATACCTTTTGCTGCAAGGGCCTTTATCAGTTGCTTGATCTCAAAGACAGCCTTTGGATCAATGCCCGCAAAGGGTTCATCGAGCAAAAGGAATTGGGGGTTGCTTGCCAAAGACCGAGCAATCTCGGTTCTTCTGCGTTCCCCTCCACTCAGTGTATACCCCTTCTGGTTCCTGATCTCATGTATCCCAAACTCCTGCAGGAGCTGTTCAACCCGGTCCTCCTGCTGCCGGTGGTTCAGGTCCCGTCTTGTCTGTGCAACAAGGCGGATATTGTCCTCTACACTGAGCTTTCGGAATATGGAAGGCTCCTGGGGGAGGTAGGCGAGTCCTTTCTTGCTTCTGATATACATAGGCAGTTCAGTCACATCCTCCCCATTGAGCAGGATGGAGCCTCTTCTTGCTTTCAGAAATCCGACGATCATGTAGAAGGTTGTGGTCTTTCCCGCACCATTAGGTCCCAAGAGTCCTATGATCTGTCCTGACTGCATGGAGAAGGAGACATCTTTGACCACCTCTTTCTTTCCATAGGACTTGGCAAGGTTTTTAACCTCCAGCAGGCTGGTGAACTTATCCATTGACCACCCCCTTGATAGCCCCTTCCATGGAGATGGCCTCGGTGGTGAGGTCAACCGATATCCGCTGAGCTTGGTAGAGGTCCTGGTCCCAGTCGATCGTGGCATTGCCCTCGAGGTTGAGCAGTTGCTTTGTTCTGTCAAACCGTAATGAGTCTGCCTTGCAAGCCATAGCCCCACTTTCTGTGTGTTTGTAGAGACGGACCTGGACCTGCAATAAGACAATTCCCTCATCCAAGGAGAATTCGAGATGGAACGCAGAGGCCAGAACCTCATTGGTTCGATCATCAAGCTCCAGATAGCCATCGATGAGGATTATCTCATCCTCTCGGTCATAGAAAAGATTGTCACTCACCAAGCGGATGCCCCGCTCATCATCCTGGAGGGAGACCCCACCAGAACAAGTGACATAGCGAAATGCCTCGCCTGTGAGCTCGATGGAGTCTGCAAGCAGTGTAAGGGAACCACTCTGTATGGTTGCTCCCTGGCTGAGTGTGATCGTCTCAAAACCTTGCTGCATGTGCATCCGCGTCGAACCGCCGGAGAAAGATATTTCCTCTGCGAGAATCAGGGAAAGCGGGAGTGTGATCATCATGAGGAGTAGGAAGACACGTCTCATTGGTAAATCACTCCCTTGAGAACCGTGTCAAAGGTCACGGTAAAGGTTGCAAGGGTGGTCTTCATACCGGTTCCTTGCACACGCTTGTCTCCCTCGTAGACAAGGGTCACCAGGGTATCCTCTTCACTGATGAGGGTCTCTTCCTCGCCCAACCACTGCAGGGCTTCTGCTTCTATGCGGAGGTTCTCTGGGAATTTCTCCACAAAGACAGAACCGGAGAGTTCCACGTCATAGCTCTCGGTATCCACCACAGCAGTTTCCGCTTGACCACGCAGGGCAAGGTTCCCATCGGTGTCCTTCTGGGAGAAATGCAATCCCTTGATTCGGGCCATATGTGACGTCTCATAGATTGCGATTTCATCAGCCACCACGGTAAGGGGAGGTTCTTGCCCCCGGTCCAGGACGTAGGTTGCATTGCTCAGGGAGAGATCAGGAAGGGTAAACGCACGCGAAACGGCTTCCTGTTCAGGAGAGAGCGAACAGGATAGAAACAGAAACGATGCAAGAATCATGCCAAGAAGCCTTTTTCTCATGTCTTGAGTATACCCGTCGATTCCCCTTTGGGCAATCTCATTCTTGCTTCTCTTCCCAGAGGATTGAGTCTACAACCGGGAGATAGTGATTCTGTTGTTTCTTGAAGTAGAGCCAGACCCCTACAAGTCCCAGTGCTATTCCCCCCAGCGCAATGAGGAAGGATGCCCTTTCAGACAATCCTGCAACTACAGCTAGATAGTACCCCACCGGGAAAAGCAGGAGCGGGGCGATAAGCGTAATGAAGGTGCTGGCAATTGTTCGTGATGGCTTGAGGTATATTTCAACCTCCTGCCCTTCTTCCACAGGGAGATCATGCTCATTCCACACCTCGAAGTGTTTTCCCTTGGTGTTGCAGAAGGCAGAGCCTTTGCATCCTTTGCAGGCAGAACTGTTGCAGACAACCTCTAGTTTATTCGCCGGGAGACGTTTTGTAACGGTAACAACCTCATACATGGTTATGTTCCTTCCTTGCTGACAGGAATACGGATGATCTCAAGGCTCTTTGCCTTCTTGTCCTCAGAGATCTCCACGAGCACTCCTGAGAGTGCAAGATCGTCCCAGCACTCCTGGCTGCGGATTGGTATTTGGACAATCTGTTTCTCAATTTCTGTAGCCGGGTCAAACCCTCCGACACTTCTCTGGCTTCCACAGCGCCCATTGTCAGTGATGTAGGCAGTGCCTCCCTTGAGGATTCGTCCATCTCCACTCATTACCTTGGTGTGGGTGCCGATGACTGCCGCTGCCTTTCCATCCAGCATAAAGCCCATGGCGAGCTTCTCAGCGGTAGGGGAGGCATGAAACTGCACCAAGGGAATTGCACCATCCAGGAGGGCTTTGTCCACCAGGAGTTGCGCAAGACTGAATGCGTTCGAGAGATGAGTGCGGGGAAAGTCAGCATTTCCCAGGATGTTGATCACGCACACTTTCTGCTCATTCACCGTCAAAAAGCGAACACCTCTTCCTGGGTTCTGCTGCGGGTAGTTGGCAGGTCTGAGAATGCTTGGATTCTTTGCGATAAACTCAACCATATCCTTCTTGTAGTAGATTTTCTCCCCACCGGTGATGATGTCGATGCCAAGCTTCAGAAGTTGCATGCTGTGGGCCCTGCCGATACCGAAGCCACCTGTGGCTCCTTCTCCGTTGGCGATGACCAAATCTATGGACCGTTCCGTCTTCAGGGGGCGTAAGGCATCCTTTATGCACTGGATACCGGGCCTTCCCACTATTTCTCCTAAAAAGAGTACGCGTATGCTCATGTCCCTACAGTACCGAGTTTTTCCCTTCAAAGGCAAGTCTACATGATATACTTGCCCAAGGAGGATGGAAGTGATGATGCGATTCTCAGCATACCTAGGGAAGCGACTCGTGCAGATGCGTATGCAGCAGATGCTACGAAACCGTGATGTAGTAAAAGATGAAAGCCCAATGCATTTGAAACTTCCTCCAAGTGATGAGCCATCTCTTGCAAAACGCTTGCTTGCTGAACTTACACTACAAGAGAAAATCTCTCTGTTAAGTGGGGTGAATGAGTTTTGTATTCCTGGTGTTGAGCGGGTTGGATTGAAACCGGTATGGAGTAGCGATGCAACCCTTGCACTGAGAGGGTGGAAGGCCCCTGTGACTGTGTTTCCCGCCTCCGTCTCCATGGCAGCAACCTTCAATACCGATCTTGTCACGCTGGTGGGAGATGCAATCGGAAGTGAGTGTCGCTCTCTTGGTATCGGCATATTGCTTGCCCCGGGTGTGAATCTTGCACGGGTACCAATATGCGGGAGAAACTTTGAGTACTTTGGGGAGGATCCCTACCTCTCTGGAGAAATGGCAGCGGCCTATGTGACGGGGGTGCAACAACACCCGGTTATTGCCACCGTAAAGCATTTTGCGCTGAACAACAGCGAGTATGACAGACATAAAACCAACTCAATGATTGATGAGCGTACCCTTAGGGAACTCTATCTTCCTGCTTTCAAACGTGCCCTGGAAGCTGGTTCCCTGGCTGTGATGACCAGCTACAATCAAGTCAATGGTACCTATGCAAGTGAGCATCCCTACCTTTTGGAAGGAATTCTGAGAGGGGAGTGGCAGTTCAATGGACTGGTTATCAGCGACTGGAACTCACTCTACAGCACTGATGGGGTGTTGAAGTGTGGGGCGGATTTGGAGATGCCGGGGGGGAAATACCTCACCAAGGAAGCAGTAATGGATGCCCTTGAGAGGGGGGTTGTTGACGAAACAGCAATCGACCAGAAGGTGGGCCATCTCCTCTCCTCCTATGAGAAGGCAGGGCTTTTTGCCTGCCCGATGGTGGATGCAACCCAAGAAGTAGGTTGCTCGGAGCATCATGCAACTGCATTGCAGGTTGCCAGAGAGGGGATTGTCCTCTTGCAAAACAAGGATCAAGCGCTTCCGCTCAAGGAGCATTGGAATATCTGCATCGGTGGGGACAACGCATTTCGAGTTGCCCAAGGTGGTGGTTCAAGCATGGTTCAATGGGAACAATCGCCCCAGAGCCTTGCCTCCCTTGTGGAAGGGTCCTGTACCTTCCTGCCGCGCTATTGGTATTACCTCCGGTCTTACCGAAAACGCGTTGCTTCCTCTGATGCGGTTATCTTGGTGGTTGGATTCAACCACATAGAGGAGTCAGAGGCATATGACCGTCCCTGGCAGCTGGATCACCATACCCTTGCCTCCATCAAGCATGCAACATCATGCAATGAACGGGTCATCTTGGTTGTCCAGAGTGGAGGGGCAGTGGATATGGCCCAACTCCAGGGGCAAGTCTCTGCTATTCTCTGGACCTCTTACTTGGGCTGTGAAACTGCCCAAGCACTGAAGGATGTTCTTTATGGGGTGGTCTCCCCGTCCGGTAAGCTTCCCTTCAGTATTGCTTCTTCCCTAGCTGATTACCGTTCCATGCGCACCTACCCAAAGGACTATGCTTCCTTTTCCTTGGCTCGTATCCATGTCGGGCAGGGAAAGGCCAATGTCAGGACCGTGAGAGCGATGCAGTACACGGAAAATCTCATGGTAGGATACCGCCAGTTTGACAGTGAAGGGCCCAATCCGCTCTTCTGCTTCGGCCATGGGCTGAGCTATTCCTCTTTCTCCTATCATGATCTTTCCGTCAAGGAAGGAGAGAATGGAGCCTTTCACCTCTCGTTCTTTGTCAAAAACACTGGATTGGTGGATGCCCCTGAGGTTGCACAACTCTATATTGCTCCCTTGGATCCCCAGATCTACCGACCTAAACAGGAGTTGAAACGCTTCGAGAAGCTTTTTCTAAAGGCAGGTGAACAAAGATCTGTGGTTTGGGAGGTGGATGAGCAGGCCTTTGCTCGCTGGGACCAGGAGCACTGGAAGTTTGTCAGTGATAGTGGAAACTATGCATTCAGGGTTGGTTCAAGCAGTAGGGATATACGCCTGGAACAGGTGGTTGTATATGCGAAAAGGAAGCCATGATGAAGTGGTACCTATGTCAAGGACATTTTAAATAAAAAGGCCTCTAAATAAAAGTTTTCCTCTTAAAATTAAGTTAAGGAGAAAAGCTTGAATACAGAGAACACACTGGTTCAAGATAATATC
>JBFWKK010000047.1:0-20488 GCA_050252715.1 Sphaerochaeta sp.
ATTCAATCACGAAGGAGCGAGTCGCCCTACTCAATGAACTCAATGAGGTAGCCAAGCGCCGTGGGCAGAGCCTCTCTGAACTAGCGGTCAGTTGGTTGCTCAAGGACAAGCGGGTTACCAGTGTACTCATTGGTGCCAGCAGTAAGGCACAGTTGCTCCAGAACCTGAGGGCATTGGATAAGCCGGCAGCATTCTCCCCAGAAGAGCTCTCTGAGCTGAATGCTATTTTGCAACAGTGGGAGTAGAGGAAAAGGCATGTATGCACAGGAAGTAGACGCCTATATTGCAGAGCTTGAGAAAGAAAAGAGAATACCCTTGGACCAGATACGTACTCTGGTCCATGCGGTAGTTCCTGAGGTCGTAGAGTCCATCAAGTGGAGGATGCCTACCTTCAGCTTGCCTGAAGTTGGGGATATCATCCATATGGCAGCTTTCAAGAAACATATTGGTCTCTATCCGCTTCCTGAAGCTATCGATGAGTTCCAGGAAGCATTGGCTCCCTATCATACAAGTAAAGGAGCGATCCAGTTCCCTTTAGGTTCTGCATTGCCCCTTGATGTGATCGAGAGAATCATCCAGTTCAGACTTGCTCTTATCAGCAAGAAGAAGCTTTAGGACGAAAACACCCCCGCGTGAGCGGGGAAAACCGACCAAATAATGCAATATCTAGTCCATCGAGAGAAACACCCCCGCGTGAGCGGGGAAAAAGCTTAGTATAAAAAGTATATCATAACTTCAGGAGATATTTGTAGGATTCTTGACTACTTCGTCTTAGCCGTTGCACCCTTCTTGTCAAAGAACTGCACATTAAGGCTGGATACCTTGAGGTGTTCAGCCATTGCATGGTGCACAGCTTCTCTGTCTCTATTGCAGAAGGCTTGGTAGATTTCTCGGTGACGGGAAATGGCATCTTCGATACCTCCTTCTACAAGGATTCCCTTCCCCATGTAATCTCGGAGTAGAGACGTTAGAACACCAATAAACATGCACAGCAGCTCATTGCCTCCAGCCTGTGCAATGGCCAGATGAAACTGCTCATCCAGCTTAACGCGTTCTTTCAAAGGGAGGGTTTTGTCCTCAAACCTGGAAAGGATTTCATCCAATTTCTGGAGATCTTCATCTGTAACTTTCTGTACTGCGAGATCGGCAGAAGAGAGCTCTAGAATTTCTCTTACCTGTGTCAAATCCTCAGATTTGATATGATCTACCTGCATGATGCGGTTGATGGCATTCATCACCGTATCGGTCTCAGGGCGGGTGATATATGCACCACTTCCATTCTTCAATGAGATAAGACCTCTTTCCTGCAATAGTTTCATCGCCTCCCTGATCACAGGGCGGCTTACGTTGTACTGTTTTGCAAGCTTCATCTCTGAAGGGAGTTTTTCAGAGACCTTACTCTTTGGCGAGGAGAGTATATATTCTTCCAGATGGTCAGCAACCTGTGAACTAAGATTTGTCCGAGTAAGCGAAATGTTTGAGATGTCCATGCTAACCTCCGTTCCTGTAAAGCATACCTATTTTTACTATTTCTTTCTATGGCTACTTGTGTAGCATTGAAATTGTACGTTCTGCACCCATTTGCAGGAATGAAATATCATCCCCACAACTAAAGAAATCGACTCCCAATGATTTGTAGGTTTCTATCATCTTTGGATCAGGGCCGATGGAAACCCCCACAGGTTTCTTGGCCTTCTTTGCTGCCTTGATGTGCATCAATAAGTTCTGTTTATCAAATGGCCCATGCTCAGCATCAATCCAGATGAAATCGTAGCCATGACGGGCAAGCGCTTCAGTAATTGCAGGATCATTGAGGAAGACATGGCCTCCAATGGCCCTGCCTTCCGCTAATCTCTTTCGAAACTCGTTTCCACGGTTCATTGCTTCAATCCCAACTCAGTTCGCATTGCCCTCTCCATTCGGATCAAGCTGGCGATTTCGTGGCGTGAATTCTCATTGAGCAAGGAGACCGGTTTTGATCGGGTGACCAAACTCATGGGAACGTCCGTTTGCGCATAATGATATTTGGCATTAATGGGATACGCTCTTGCTTCCACAATCGCTGCAATCGTAAGGAAATCGCTCACACGTCTAGCTAAAGCTTCATCCTCTCGGAAATGCTCATACAACCATTTATAGATATCAATATGAAAGTTTGCCATTACTCCGTTGTACCCATCATAACCGGCAATCCAAGAATCGAGCACTGTAGCGGTATTGGCATTGAAGAGAGCAAGCTTGGTCCCTTTTACCAGCTCAACGCGCTGCTTCTCAATCTCAAGAGAGCAGGAAACGTCTTTGAGGAAGACCAACTTGTCCTCATGGGCAGCCCAATGAAGAAAGTCGTCACTCAATAGCCTGAGATAGGGGTAGGGGCATTCGTACAATCCAAAAGTGACTGAGGGAAGCTGGCCAAAGATATCTTCAGCATTGCGCATGAATACATCATCTCCCTCTTCTTCCTTTGCCATCCTATTCGATACGAGTACGACAGCATCAACATCGGTCTCTGCCATCGCTCCAAGCTCCTGGATTTGTGCTTGGTGGTCATCAGCGGTATGCCCACTTGCGATAACCTTGACCCTGCCCTCAGCTGCTTCTACCACTGCCTTAGCAATATCGAGCTTCTCTTGAGGATTAAGGAAGAACATCTCACTGGACTGGCAGACTGCAAAGATACCATCACATCCCCGGTCAATGTACCAGTTGGTAAGATTCTTGACTGCTTGGAAGTCTACCTTGTTGTCTTCAGTGAATGGGGTGATCATGGTTGGCCAGCAACCATTATATTGTTCTTGCATTTAAATTTCTCCTTACATAAGGCCGGTTGCTTTCGGCAGGAATAGGGTGACTTCTGGGAAGTAGGTGATGATCACCAAAACAATCAGCATTACGGTCAGTGGCCAGAGAATTTCTTTCATGACACCTTTAAGAGGGGTTCCTGAAATACCGCTGGTTATGAATAACAACATCCCAAAGGGCGGGGTAGAGAGACCTACCATCATATTGAACGTTACTACCAAGCCGAAGTGAACCATATCGATTCCCAAAGCGGTAGCGACAGGAATCATGATGGGCACAAACACCAGCTGAATTGTCGATGTATCCATAAACATCCCCAATATAAGGATGACAATGTTCACCAAGAAGAGGAACGTATACTTATTGGCAGTAAATCCAAGGATCCAGTTTCCGATATTTGCAGCAAGTTGCTCACGAGCAACAATGTAACTGATGATAGCTGCCGCCCCAATCATGATACTGGTTGCCCCAACATCCTTGATGGTGTTTCGGATGACATTCATCAAATCCTTGAATCCCATGGCTCTGTAGGCAAAAATTGAGATAATCATGGCATACAGGCCAGCAATTGCTCCAGCTTCAGTGGGTGTTGTTACACCGGTGTAGATTCCAACCAAAAGGATTATTGGGGTGAGAAGTGCTGGTATTGCTCTTACAGTGAAGGCTAGGAACGTTTTCCAGACGACCTTTTCTCCTCTTGGGTAATTTCGCTTCTTTGCGACTATTGCGACATAGATCATCAAGAAAAGCGATAGAAGGACAGCCGGAACCATTCCTCCCATAAAGAGTGCCCCCACTGAGGTGCTGGAGAGCATTGCGTAGATAACCAAGGGAATCGATGGAGGGAAGATGGGGCCAATGGTTGCAGATGCTGCAGTTATTGCGCATGAGAACTCCGGGTCATATCCATCATCCTTCATGGCCTCGATCTCGATTTTTCCAAGTCCTGCTGCATCTGCAATTGCAGAACCTGTCATTCCACTGAAGATTAAAGAAGCGATAATATTCACATGTCCCAACGCACCTCTCATTCGTCCCGTGAGTCCACCAGCGAACTTGAAAATCATGTCAGTGATCTTTCCTGTGTTCATCACGTTCGCGGTAAAAATGAAGAGTGGAACTGCTATAATTACGTAGTTGGTATAGTAGGTATTCATTACCTGATTGACCACCAAGCTCAGGTCAGCCCCCTTTACCAATAGGTAACAGGCTGCTGAAGCGAGCATACCGAAGGCAATCGGCATGCGCAGGAAGAAAATTAGGATAAAAACTAATAAGGTTACAAATAGAGGAAAACTCATTTCTGTACCTCCCCAAGCAAAGGATCGTAGCGATGGTCGAGACTATCCTCTAGCTTTCCGGTAATCACCCTCCAGTCTTCAATTACCGGCTTGATTGTGTAACCGATGATGGAGAGTAGGAAGTATGTGAAGGGGAGGAAGATCCATGTGTAGGGAACCCTGAGCACAGGAGTCTTTTGGAAACCGAGGAAAAAAGCATACTTGAATGAAGGAATTACCATGATAGCAAACGTGAAGATAATCAGTAGATTACCCAACATTCTTGCCCAAGCAGCCACTTTCGGGCTATAGGCATCATAGAGCATGGTGAACTGGACGTGTCCTTTTCGGCGCATTGTATAACATGCACCCAGGATTACTGACCAACAAAACCCAATGACGATAACATCCTGTGTCCAGGTCAAGGGGTGGTTAACCACATACCTAAAGAAGACCTGCAGGATGAAAGCCAAGAATAGGAATATAAACGAGAGGATGGGAATGTAGACTTCTATAACATCCCTGAGAAACAACGCAATTTTTTTCACGTAGTCGGCCTCCATTGAACAAAAGAAGAGACCCGGAGCACCATGCCCCGGGTCGTGAGATGGTACTTAGTTTCCGGCAGCCTGAATTTTCTTGAACATGTCCATATCCCAGGAATCGGAATAGGAGCTGTCAAGATATTGTGCGAGTACATGCTCTGCAAAAGCATCAATATCAGCTTGATAGATGCTGAGGCCTTCATTCTTGAAGAACTCTACAAGTTCAGCCTCTGCCTTGAGGTTGGTGGTATCACAATACTCAATACCAGCTTTGACTCCTTCCATGACCCAACCTTTTTGTTCTTCGGTCAAGGACTGCCATTTTGCCTCGTTGATTGCAGGCCAGACAGAGTCGACCAAGTGGTTGGTGATGGTGATTGACTTGGTAACCTCGTAGAACTTTGCGTTCTTGTTGGTTGGAAGCGGGTTGTCCTGGCCATCTACGGTCTTGGTCTGAAGTGCCATGTACAATTCGCTGAAAGAAATCGGGGTCGGATTGGCACCCATTGCTTTGCCAAGGAAAATCCAGGAATCAGAGTTTGGCATTCTTAGGTTGACGCCATTGAGGTCAGAAGGGGTCTTGATTGGACGATCTTCGACCAAGTTGATCTGGCGAGTTCCCAGGTACTCTGCACCAAGGGGACGAATTCCCTGTTCTTTTGCAATGCGATTAAATACTTCCTGGCCTATCGGACCATTGAGAACACTGGTCATATGGTCGTAGGTCTTGAAGATATATCCTGCAGTGAACATACCTACCCAAGGACTACCATCAGTAAGCCATGATGCTGCGGTTGCTGTCATATCTGCCTGTCCGCTTTTCACAGCTGAGACTTCCTGTTCCTGCTTGAATAGAGAAGCAGAATCGTAGGTTAATACCTTGATCTGACCATTTGAAACACGTTCAACGGTCTCCTTAAAGACGCGCATAGCCCCAGCATGAGCATCTGTAGGAACCGCTGTCATGGTGTAGACCAATTCAACGGGCTTTTCTTCAGATGTTCCCTGGGCAAAAGCCATGGGAAGTACCAGGGCTACCAACAACAGTGCGATAATACTTTTTTTCATTGTTTCCTCCTGTGGACCGCTGTGCGGTGTAACAATGTTTCTTTCTACCTTGACGAACGCCAAGTCTTGTAAAATCTGTAAACATGTAAAGCTGTCTTACAGGTTTATCGTTACATGACTTTTCCAATCTGTCAAATAGAATTTGCAAGGAATTGTGAAAATGACTATTTAGGAACAAACATCCTCAGAAAGTGAACAGCATTGAACTATACAAGAATCTTAAATACTACCTTCACCACATCGGTAACATGCCCATCGGTAAGATTGCATGCATGACCTTCCCCTGGGAAGAATAGAGCAAAGGTAGAGGGAGTTGCATGGTAGGTGATAAGCTGGGTCCCTTCTACAAAAGCAGCATCCTTTCTGGCATCATACTCGTTGGTCTCTCTTAGTGATGATGCATCTGCAATTATCATCGATTCAAACCCTGAAAGCAGAATCTGTACATCCACTTCCTTTTTATGTATTTCATACGTCAAATTTGCGGGTGTTGCTGTTCTATAGGTAAATAGATTGTAGCGAACCTTGGGATTGTCGGTTTTATAACTACCACATTCCATGGTTGGCAACTTGCCGCTTTCCAAAATATCCTGCACGGTCTGAAGGGCTGATAAACTGGGAATGTAGCGTTGTAGATTGCTGATCTGGTCAAATATCATAGGATTCTCCTTGTGCCAGCATACAAGATTGCTCAAAAAGTGAGAAGCAGGATATAGTGAGAACAGTTTAAAGCAATCTCTTATTAAGATTAGTTCTTTTTTAATAATCAACCCACATTTAATTCTTGCTTTTCTCTACCAAATCACATAGGATTTTTCCATGAATAAGAAAGCAGTAGTCATCGGTGGAGGCTTTGGTGGCCTCAGTACAGCAGCACTCCTGGCCCGTGATGGATGGATTGTCACCTTGGTCGAGAAGAATGCCCAGCTAGGGGGAAGAGCCCGATACTGGAAAAAAGATGGATTTACCTTTGACATGGGGCCTTCCTGGTACCTCATGCCTGAAGTCTTCGAACACTACTTCACCCACTTCGAGAAAAAGCGGGAAGACTACTACGATCTTAGTCCCATTGACCCGTATTATAAGGTCTATTTTGAGGGTGGGGAAACTGCTGAACTCACCCCACGTTTTGAGGAGAACCAGAAACTCTTTGAGTCATTCGAAAAGGGTGGAGGAAAAGCCTTGAAAGCCTACATGGAGCAGTCGTCCTACAAGTATGATGTGGCCATGGGGGACTTCCTCTATCGCGAGTACAAACACATCGGGCAGTTCTTCAATAGACGGTTGATGACAGAGGGATTGCGACTTGGAGTGCTGGGAAAGCTTGACACCTTTGTTTCAAACTATGTCAAAGATTATCGGGCGAAACAGATTCTCGAATATGCCATGGTGTTTCTGGGTACAGACCCAGCCCAGGCCCCTGCAATTTACTCCATCATGACCCATGTTGATCTCAATCTGGGTGTATTCTTTCCCCAGAAAGGCATGGCCGGAGTTGCAGAAGGGTTTGCCTCTCTCTGTAGGGAATTGGGTGTTGAGTTGATTACCGATGCAGAGGTGCTGAAAGTACTGACTGAAGGGAACCGAGCAGTTGGGGTTGAAACCAATAAAGGAACATTCAAGGCAGATGTGGTTGTCTCTTCTGCCGATTATCACCACAGTGATACCAATCTCCTTGAAACCAAGCATCGCACGTACTCTGACTCCTATTGGGAGAAACGGGTGGTTGCCCCATCGATGTTTATTGCCTATTTGGGAATTGGTAGGGAATTGAAAGGATTTGAACACCACAATCTCTACTTTGCAAAAGACTGGGATAAGCATTTTGATGCTATTTTCAAGAACCCTTCCTGGCCAAAAGATCCTTGTTTCTATCTCAGTTGCATCAGCAAGACAGACCCCTCTTCAGCTCCTGCTGGTTGTGAGAATGTGTTCTTGCTGGTACCAGTGGCTCCTGGCCTAGTGGATACTGAAGAGCAGCGAAACGCCTATTTTGAGCATGTAGCCGACCATGTCCAGAAAGTAACAGGAGAGGATATCAGAAAAGACCTTCTGGTAAAACGGTTGTACTCCCATCGGGACTTCATCTCTGACTACCATGCATATAAGGGAACTGCTCTTGGCCTGAGTCATACGCTGATGCAGACTGCCGTCTTCCGTCCACGCCACCAGAACAAGACTATAAAGAATCTCTATTACACTGGGCAATATACACACCCGGGGATAGGGGTGCCCATGGTGCTCATCGCCAGTGAATTGATAGCAAAGGAAATTCAGGAAACCTATGGTAGCTGACCGACATGAATATATATTTCGAAATGGGAGTACTACCTATTACTTCAGCTCCCGCTTTTTCCCTCCTCAGGTACGGAGGGACGTATATGCGCTCTACGGTTTTGTTCGTGTAGCTGATAACCTGGTGGATTACCAGCCGGTTGACCCCCATCAGTTTCATGACTTTCGCTCTCTGTATGCACATTCGTTCAGTAGTGGGAAATCCAGTGGTGATGAAGTCATTGATGCATTTATTGAGTTGCAGAAACGGAAGCACTTCGATCCGGCGTGGACTGAAGCCTTCCTTGATTCCATGGAACATGACCTAAGCAAATCAACCTTTGAGACAATTGAGGATGTACTGACCTATATCTATGGTTCAGCAGAGGTCATTGGCCTGTTCATGGCACGAATCATGGATTTGGATGAAGCTTCCTTTCCTTATGCAGCCATGCTTGGCCGAGCGATGCAATATATAAACTTCATTCGTGATATTGCAGAGGACAATGGACTGGGAAGACGCTACCTGCCCTTATTGGACACTCCACTGGAGGCTCTGAGCGAAAAGGAAGCTAAAAAGAATCCGGAAGCTTTCTCTGCCTTTATCAGAAGAGAAATTGAGCGTTATCAGGGGTGGCAGAAGGAAGCAGCGAAAGGATATTCCTATATTCCTCGCCGCTATAGGATTCCTATCATGACTGCGACAGATATGTACTGCTGGACAGCAAGCCAGATTGCCAAGGACCCGTTTATTGTCTTCGAGAGTCAGGTCAAGCCGCCAAAATTCAGAATTTTACGAAAGGGAGTTGCCCATTTATTAGGAGTAGCCCTGTCATGTTCAATCTAAAAAAGGAAGAATATCTGATCATCTATCTCCTGGTTATCTTCTATCTTGTGGGGACAATTGCCCACATCATCGATGCCACGCTTCCCCTTATGCTGCTTTTGACCCCGTACTCAATCCTCTTAACCTCTTTCACTGGGTTTTTCTTTGATGTACGAGAGGAGAACAAGCGCCTGTTACTGTGGTCTTTAATCACCTTCCAAATTACATTGTTCCTTGAGATTGTTGGGGTGGCCACCTCGCTTGTCTTTGGTGCTTATACCTATGGGGACACCCTTGGCGTGAAGCTGCTGGGAGTTCCTCTGCTTATTGGGATAAACTGGACCATCATCATCCTAGGAATTGCAGATGTCGTGAGACAGAAAGTCACCAACAATGCTCTTGCTGCACTGATAACTGCCTCCCTAACCGTCTTGTTTGACTATGTCATGGAACCAGTAGCCATTGCATTCGACTACTGGAATTGGACAGCCGGCTCCATTCCCCAGCAGAACTATATTGATTGGTTCGCAATAGCATTCCTCTTCTCCTATCTGTTTTTCAGGAATAACTTGCACAGTGCGAACAAGGTACCTACAATCATAGTCATGATACAGTTTTTATTTTTTCTTTCTCTACAGGTATTTGCAATATGAGAATAAAACTTGTGGGCGTTATTGTCCTTGTCTTCAGTATGGCCTCCCTGGTTGCAGAGCCGCAGCAGGAGCCTTCCTATGCACCCAGTATTCGCTATTGGACTGATACTCAAGGCTCTCCTCTAGCTTCAGAACACACTATCCCGCTTCGCTCGGACCCGAAGCTTCTGGTCTTGCTCTACCATAATGTGGTCTTTGGCCGCACCGGGAATGTCTACAACCGTGATTTGTACAATTTTGAGAATGACCTATCGTTCGTGAAGCGAAACTTTATGATAACAAACTTCAAGCAGTTGCTTACCAGCTCAGATGATTCAAGGACAGACCAAGCCATCATCACCTTTGATGACGGTGACCTCTCCTTATATGCAATCGTATTCCCTCTGTTCAAGGCCTACGAATTGGAAGCTACCATCTTCTTGGTTCCCTCGTTTATCGGGAAGGTAGGCTACATGAGCTGGGATCAGGTGAGTGAGATGAGTGACTACCGAACTGCAGATGGAAAGAAACTTTTTTATTTTGAATCACATTCACAGACCCATCGTAGGATGGGAGATCTCAGTGAAGAAGAAATCATTTGGGAGCTGCAACAATCAAAACAGACTATCGAAGAAAAAGTAGGGGAGCCTGTTACCATCTTGGCGCTCCCCTTCGGCAGCGGTGCGGGTGACGAACGTATCATTAGTGTAGCCTATGATCTTGGGTACCAGGCAATCAGAACATCAAAACCTGAAACCCATATCCTTACCAAGCTAAATCCTTGGATGATAGGGACCATGAATGTTGAGAACTACAGCAGTGATGTATTGGTCCAGAAGGTGCTTGCACTGATGGGAAAACGGAAATGAAAAAACAGCTATCTGTCCTCTTGCTTAGTTTTCTCTTCGTCTCTTGTGTGCTCTTTGCTGAGGAAACTACCTTGATAAAGGTAAAACCAAGAGAGCTTGCATTCGGAGGATTGCATTGGAGAACCAAGAGTAGTATCACACCTACTAGTCCCGGGCCCAACTATTTCAATGCTGATCCCTCTGCCATATGGGTAGATGACTGGGGTCTGCATCTTACGCTTAAACAACATGGTGAGAAATGGTGGGCTACTGAAATATATACCCGGGAGAGAGTGGGGTATGGAACCTACACCTTTACCGTGGAAACAAACGCCGCTGCCTTTGATCCTCATGTTGTTGCAGGATTCTTTACGTGGGACACAGCTCCAGATGAGTACAATAGGGAGATCGACATCGAGTTTGCTGCCTGGGGGTCGCCAGACGGGACCAAGTTTCAGTATGTCGTCCAGCCTTATACGGATCCTGAAAGAATTGAGGTGTTTGATCCTGAACTCAACGGGAATCTCACTACTCATCGTATTATCTGGACCCCACAGGATGTCTCTTTCGCTTCCTATCATGGGGCAGTCGATCCTGATGATCCCCAGAGTGAGAATATGTTGATCAACAGATGGAGCTATCCTCAGAGTCCCAGTGAAGGAAGGGTACGATTCAGGATTAACCTATGGCTGTATCAGGGGAAAGCTCCTGTTTCTCCAGTCCATCTGGTTGTTACTTCGTTTTTGTTTGAGAAGTGGAAGCCTTGAACCCAACCCTGACCTGTGCCCCCCAACCACGGTTTTTCCGCATGGCACTGAAGTAGGCAGTAACACGCAGTAAGCTGATGGTCTGCCGTATCCCGAAGTTCTCAATAATGGCCATCGCGAACAGTCTGGAAATATCCTTCCATGAATAGAGCGGCTTATCATACTCACTGATGAACACAGCTGAAAGCGAAACGAGGATCCCAAGGCCGATAGTGGAGGTAAAGAGCATCAGGGCAATCGGAAGGTTGAGCAATCCCAGAAAAGCTCCAAGTACTACAAACAACAACCCCTGGGCTTCAATGAAAGGCCCAAGCAATTCGAAGATAAAATAATAGAGCATCCCTACCATTCCCAATCTTCCATACCGAGGATTGGCAATCATGGAGCTATGAAAAAGCATGATGTCGATCAAGCCGCGGTGCCAACGGTTTCTCTGGCGACGTAGCACCTTCCATTTTTCAGGGACCTCAGTCCAGCAATTTGCGTTACATGCATACTGGACACGATACGGTTTGTGCTTCTCACGCATATATCTGGAGAGACGAACCACCAACTCCATATCCTCTCCCACGGTATCCTTATGAAACTTGCCGCTCTTGGTAAGATATCCACCGGTAGCAATGGTTCTCTCCCGATGGAAGATACCGAAAGCACCACTAATAATGAGCAATACATTCATGCTCGCCCAACCAACTCGGCCGGTCATAAAGGAACGGATATACTCAAGGCTCTGCAGCCTGGCCAGGAAGTTGTCTGGCAGTTGTACGTTATCCAGGGAACCCAACTCAACGGTACAGCCGTTGACCGGGCAGATGTTCCCTCCTGCAGCTATGCTCTCAACTGGGGTGTCCAGCATGACTGAAACCGCCTTCAGCAGGGCATCGGGCTCAAGAAGTGAGTCTGCATCGATGCCACAGAAGAACTCCTTGGTTGAGACATTCAAGCCAAGGTTCAGGCTATCTGCCTTACCACCGTTTACCTTATCCACCACCATGAGGTTGGGTATGCTTTTGTTCGTGTAGATTCCACGTAGAGGACGGGTGGAAAGTCTCCTAGAGACCATCTTGTCCTGTTTTTCCAGGTTGTAGTATTCGATCAAGGTTTTCAGTGTACTATCCTTCGAGCCATCGTTGACCACAATCAACTCATAATCAGGGTACTGTTGGTTCAGCAAACTGTTGGTGCTTTCAATGATGTTGCTTGCCTCATTATAGGCTGGAGCAATGATGGATATAGAAGGGAGCAACCCTTTGGTAAAGAGCATTTGACCATCTTTTGCCCTCCAGAGCCGGTTCTGGATATTGGCTGCACGGAAAGAGACTGCCAGTACTGCGAGATAGATGATGTTGATTGTTACTGAGTAGTACACTAAGAGGTAGTTGAACCGTACCACGTACAAGTTAAGTATCTCCCGGGCAGTGAGATCAACCAGGTTTGGGAGCTCTGTAACAAGGATGAGCAATGGGAAAATCAAGAGCGTAATTACCAAGAGGAGGATGAGCATCAGTCGCTGGGGAGTTTCTTGGTGGGGGGCAGCCACCGGTCCCTTTTCACTGATAGGTTTTAGTTGGATTTTCTCAAGGATATCCGAATCAAGATACGTGATAAGCAAACCCCTTAATTTTTTTTGCCTTTTTGCACGTTGTTTGACAAGTGCAAGGATTGCCTCCTGTTTCTCATTGTCTTTAGTGGTATTGAGGTACTGTATTAAACCACTTATATGCAGTTGGTCTACCAAGGTGGAAATCAAATCGGAAAGCTGGGGTGTCAAAGGCCCCTCCTGTGATTCCAATATGTAGGAGAGCCGGTTATCCAATACTTTTGCAAGAATCTTTCGTTGCGGTACCGACTTATGTTTTACGAATCGTGTGAGTAAGAGAGAGATGAGGGAAGGATCACGTTCGCTCATTTCTGTGAGACCTTGAACCAGGTAATCATGCAATTTCGCATGGCTTGCATATACAAGCATCTCATGGATCAGTCGCTTATCCTGGAGATTTGCGTACGCTTTGATGACAAAGGGAAGTGTGTCCTGGTAATGGGGTTTCTGGAATTCAGGGACAAGCAAGCGCTTAGGAAAATGCCTGCTGAGCGCTTTAAGTGCAGTAATTCTAACCTGCTTGTTGGAGGTTTGTGCCTGTGTGGCCAGATACTCCTTGAGCACTTCCGTTGAATAGAGTAGTGCATATTCACAAATAAGGAGGCGCATCGAAGGACTTTTCCTGTCCAATCGTCTTAGGAGATAGGGTAGCAACTGGCTTTCGTAGCTCAAGAGAAGTGAGCGGTAGCGACCAGCCATCCAGAACGTGGCGCGATGCAGCTTTGTGAGCATGATGCTTATTGCCTTCCTTTCCCGTCTACGTGCCAGACCTTGGAACAGATAGAGTATGACCACCTGGTTTGTCTCTATCTTGAGTGCAGCAAGCATGGTTTCACGGATAAAGGGGTCCTTTGCTAGGTATCTGAGTTTTGCGGCAGCTTCAATTCTGCCTAGTACGGAGAAACTTTGCAGGCGTTTGCAAACTTTTTGAAGATAGGAAGTGGAGGTGAGATAATCATAAAATTCCTTTTCCACTATCTCATTAAAATGTAGTGTTGGGGAAAGTTTGTTGAAAAGCCTGAGAAGATCTTTTGGCTTGAATGTATCCAGATGGAGCGTCTCGCTCTCCAGTTGCTGAAGCAATTGCTCTTCAAGAGCGTGGTCTTTCCGTTTTCCGGATGCTCGTACCAAACGGACCACCAAGGTGGCAAGCAAGAGCACCAAATCTATGGAGAGGACTGTAACTGTCAAGATTATTGCAAGTGAGCTGGACACCTCACGCCCCCTTCTTTGCGAGTATCTCGATTAGACCAACAAGCTCATAAAGCGCAACAGGGCGGGAGAAAAAATGCACGATACCCAAGCTATGAGCTCTCTTTACACTCTGTTCTTGCTTGTTCACTGACATTAGGATAAAAGGAATCTTTCCTGCAGATGGAGTAGCAAGTAGTTGCTTCCTCAATGTGAGAGCACTGATTTTTGGAATGAGCAACTCGCAGAGAATTAGGTCAACCGGCTCTGAGAGTAATTGTTTCTTAGCTTCTAAGCCATTTGCTACGGTGAGGACACGGAATGAGCTTCTCTCCAATGTTTGTCGGATGATGTCGCGTGAAAATCCTGGGTTGTCTACGAGGAGGATGGTGAACATTGCGCTACTGCTGGAAACACTCGTTGATGTAGAGACAATTCCGCCTCCCTGTTTCTTTGCCAAGCGGGCCCTGAACAAGGTGACCTGGTTTACCAAAAGTGCCATCTGTTCAGGATCTTGGTACAATGTCCGGGGGATTTCAGAAGAGTGAAAAAGGCCCATGGAGATATTGATGGGGACGATGAATCGGTCATCTTCATGAATTGCATTTCTCAGCTTTGTGACACGGTTGAGGACTTCTTCCTTCCCAAGTGAGGAATAGAGGAGCGCGAAGGCGCTCCCTCCAATACGACAAACATGTACCTGAGGTTCAACATATCCGGTTGCTAGGTCGGCAAGCAGGCGGAGTGTTTTATCCCCTTCGGTACTCCCAAAATCGAGATTGATTCGGTCTAGATTATCGATGTTCATAACACACGAGGTAATGGCCTTTTCCTCAGTGGATATACCTGAAAGCTCTCTTTGCAACCATGCTAGATAGAACTCCTGATTGTAGAGTTTTGTAATTGGGTCACGGAGCAAGTCTTCTTCAAATTTCTTGAGTTGTGTCTGGAGGAGCTGTACTTGCCTTCTGTTCTCCTCAATTTCTGTTTGTGAGCGGAACAATACAGAATTCAGGGATTCGGGAAGTGGCAAGCCATACCTCTTGCATAGGAGTTCAACAATGCTGGAAATCGAGGTAAGATACTGTATCCCTGATTCTTGCTCGCTCAAAAAACTGAAGAATGCTTTCCAGATTGAGTCATCAGAAATGGTGCTTTTCGTAATTTTACGGAGTTTTGTATCCACGGTGAATGGGCTTTGCTTGAACACTGCCCTGATTTCTGATGCCCCATGGATGGTTATGAGACGGGTGAGAACCTGGTCGAGTAGGCTCTTGATGTCTCCCACTTCACTCAGGTTTTTTACGGGTGTCTCCAAAAAGAGTCCACAAGGTATCGTCTTGAGAGTCTTGATTGCCTCTTCAATCAATGCTTCTCGGAGAATTGAACCGTGTTGCGGACAGATCAATTCCAATGGATAGCTATCCAGAAGATCCATTGCAGATGCAAGAATGTCGTGGCTTGGCATGTAGACTTCATGGAACGCTACCATTCCATCCAGATAATTTTCGTCAGCAAAGAGGTGCCAATCAGCGGTAATCGAACCGAACAGGTCCCCACTGACCAAAACCTGTAGCTTGGGTAGATAGCTCATGATTGCACCGGGAAAGTGAAGGTAGGGGGTAAAAATAAAGCCAATATTTGCCCCGCTCTTCATGGTATACGAGAACTGATGGTAGTTAACCTGGTAGAAGGGGCTCTTGATCCCATAGTACTGGATCAACAGGGCTGCACGCTCATGGCAACAAATGACGCCTTTGAATCCAGCTCCTTCAAAGAGAGGAATGGCCATGCAGAGGTCAGGGTCTTGATGACTGCAGACAATTGCCTCCAGGTGTGAGATGGGAATCAGGCTTTTTACTTTCTCTATGACAATCTCTCCATCCAAGGCAGAGCCTGGATCGAACAGGACCCCTGTCTCACCCTCGATGTAGAGGTACGGGTTACATTGCAGGTACTTGTGGGTTTTTTCTGAACCAACCCAATAAAGGTTCCCAGCTACGGTGACAGGTTTGGAGAGGTCTATCATAGGGAGCTCCTCTTTTCATGGAAATATGTCTGGAGTATTTTATAACTTTGCTTCAATCGTTGTTGGTACACCGGTTGGTTCCAAGGATTCCAAGTGAATGAAATACTTGGGATGCTGTCGGTCATTATCCCACTATCTTTTTCTATGACCAAGGTGCTGAGCCTCAAACTGTCGGTTGCTGATGTGGTTATGGTATCTCGGAGTGGATCGCTGTAATACTGTCTCTCATCATCCAATACTTGATGCGAAGAGGGGTCACTGACATTGATCCTTGTCCAAGGTATCCTCACTGTCAGTGTATTCGCTTCTTTGTACCAATGGTTCGTCGCACCAAGAAGTTCCCCATACCGCAAATGGCTTGCGTCCTCATAGTGGGGCTCGATGATTGTACCGTCTCCAAGGGCCCGCTTCCTGTTGATCAACTTGATTAGTGGAGTGAATTGCCCTTTTCTGGTGAGCCCAGGAGCGGTAGAGAAGTTGTAACGGGTATAGTTTGCTTCATCCAAGGCAAGAAGCTGAGCGTTCTGCTCTGCATTGATCAGTACTACGTATTCCATACCAAATGATGCCTCATAAGGAATATCTGGTGTGTATTTCAGCTCACCTCTATCACGGTAAATGGTGTCGATTCCAATAATCAATTGTTCTTGTTCAAGTTCAAGAGGTCTCGAGAATGTGAAGTCAAACCAGAGAAAGGAAGCGTCAGCACGCACTTCCATAGTTTCGATGAAATCTTGTGCACCATGGGCTACAGTACTCCGTCTTGGCTTTACCGCCTCATTTGCCAAGATTCCATAGTTCTGTTCCGGGTCAACTGCATTGTGCCAGAGGATCTGGCGGTCATACGGAACCATGTAGGGTTCAGTGGTCCAAGTCTTCTTAGCCCACTCATCCATCCATGCGAAGATGATACCACCGCTATACCCCTCCCTTTCCATGGTTTCAAACATGCGGATGATCATCTTTCCCTGGTCCTGTTCGCTCAATCCCCCATGGTGGTACCCATCTGGGTTGTAGTGGGCATTCCCCATACCGGTTGCAATACCGAACTCTGCAACCACTGCAGGATACCTCTGGTGTCCTTCCATGAATGCCCTAAGATACCCCCCATAGCGAAATCGGCCCTCGTCATCTTCATATGCATTGTATGAAGGGTCGTTGTTCATAAAATCTGGGTAGTTGGGATAGATGTGATAAGACCCAAAAAGCCCCGCCTTATTCTTTTCTCCCAACACCAGATGATTGATATCCACTGTAGTTCGATCATTGTACTCATCCTTTTTCACCCCAAACTCATCCCGCTCTGATTCATGGGTAAGATAGTCCAGGGTAGGCCAGTTGACGAGGGATACAGGATGTTGCCAGCCATAGGTTTCTTCCTCATAATCCAGTAGGTAGTCGCAACTCTGGGCAAGCCAGGACTCTGTGGGTGTTGCCTCTTCGGTAGTACTGATGTAGGAACCGATGAATCGATACCCTTCATGTTGATGGTCAGTCTCTTCGACTTCATGAGGTTCCAACTCACGACCGACTAAATACCCGATGACATACGAGGAAATGTCGTTCTGATAGGACCCATATGCCCTCCCTTTGCGCTCACTGATGTCTGCATTTCCATGGATTGCATCAACTACATTTCGGATTTCCTCTTCGAAGGCCTGTTGATAGGCTTCCTTCAGGTAATCATGCCCGGGAGGTTCTTCTTCCGGCCACACTTCCTGCATAAGATAGATTGGCTTGTCAGGGTGAAGCCGATTGTAGAGGGAGAACGCGTCGTAGAACTCAGGGTCCAGCAAGGTATAAATCCGTAGCGTATTGATTCCCAGTTCCCCCATCTGCACAAGATACCGATAATACAGACTCTTGTCCTTGGGGAATTCGGTAAACCATTTGCCCGGGGTAGCCGTTCCTAGGTTCATGCCATACACAAAGAAGGGCTGCCATGTTTCATTATTGTATAACAATAACTCTCTGGAAGTTGCTCTTGCGACGACCTTGGTCTGTCCTATCATGGTTGTCGATTGTGTCAAATCTGGTATCTGGAACGCCTTTCGCTCTTCTGCCTCCTGGAAGATGGAGGATAGTAAGGGAAGGTAGAACTTCCAGTAGAATATCTCATTTTCATTGGCGGTTTTTTCCATGAACCATTGCATGCCCTTCAACTTTGAGAAGCGGAGGTTCCGTCTGCTAAAGGCCCAGTTGCCACTTAGGTAATATGCCCGGTGATTCGCGGTCTTCTTCAGTTGGATGGCAGGGAACGTGTCCTCCAGCCCATAGGAGCGAAGCACGGCTTTCCCTTGTTCAGTGAGGTCGAGCGTATAGTTTGCCAGAACTTCAGTTCCTTCCAGCGGTTCGCTAATGTCAAAAATCATTTCATAAGCAACTGAACCTGAGATTCCCAGTGTCTTTGTTCCGCTTTCTGTGAACGAGAGCTGCATTTCATCAGGTCCCAACAACTGTTTACTGGGAAGCACAATCACTTCATCATGGATGTTGTAGAGGATGATCCCACTACCACTATACTCCCATGTTCCAGCATGCATCTCACGGATCCAAGAGGGGGTTTCGCCCTTACTGGAGAGGTCATGTACGTACATGCCGGTCCAGCCGGTCCAGCGGGTTCCCAGAAGCTCAAACATCTGGGCTTGTACATAGGATGGAGTGGGGGTGGCGAAGGTGTTGTACTCTGCAACGACGGTGCTGCTTTTTTCCCTGTTGAGGAATTTCCGGATTTCCAGAGCATCCTGGTCACTGGAGCCTCCCCAGATGAGGTTGTTTTCTTCCCCTGCAGCTCTACTGAATCCTTCTCCGGATTTATAGATGCCATAGGTATCGGCAATATAGAGAAGGTCGTTTGTTGGATCCAATCCAGCAAGATCTACAACCGGTTTTTCGCGATCCGGATGATATCCCAAATAACTCTCTTCTGCATCGAAGACCATGCCCCCGCTGGTGGGGTACTTATGATGATTGAGAAACCAGGAGAGCCATTCATGTTGTTGTGCCGGTTTTTCGGGTACCGTTTTATCATACACAGAGACAACCAGCGCTTTATTAGGTTGTATGAGGTGGAGGATATATGGGAGAGCAAGCAAGAGAAGCAGGAGGGCTAGTATGGTCGTAAAAACCCATGGGTTTGCTTTTCCTGGTTTTTTGCGCTTTTTTCTTGATTTCATCACTAACAGTATACGCGTAGGTATGGGGTAAACGGAAGAAAAAGTTCCTGATTGTGCCTCCAGTAGTCGAATTTGTGTTCTCTGAGTATATTTGGTTTCAACTAAGAGGAGTCAATTATGAGCGATAGTCATACCTATACCACCCATGTTGAGTGGATCAAAGAGAGAAGGGCAGCTCTCTCATCCCCTTCACTGCCTACCATTGAGGTCGCAACCCCAGCTAATTTCCCTGGGGGTCATGAAGGAATATGGTCGCCTGAGCATCTCTACACTGCAGCTGCAGAGATTTGTTTGATGACCACATTCCTTTCCCTCGCAGAAAAAACCAAGCTTGTATTCAAGAGCTATAAGAGCGAAGCTTCTGGGACCATGGAGAAGGCCGAGAAGGGTTTTCTCATGACACGTATCCATATCAAGCCAACGGTAGTGGTTGCAGAGGAGAGCCTCAAGGAAAAGACGGTAACTCTGCTTGAAAAAGCGGAGAAGTACTGCCTTATCTCCAATTCGATGAAAACTGAAGTAACCATTGAACCGAATGTTTTGGTAAAGTAAGACGTATTGTGACATTTGTCACTGAACAGTAGCACTCTCATGATTGTATACTCTCTCTAGAGGTACATAATTATGCTGTTACAGGTTGATGAAGTCATCAAACGGTTTGGGTCGACCCTTGCCCTGGATTGTTGCTCCATGCAGGTGGAAGAGGGAGAGGTCATTGGGCTGCTCGGTCCCAATGGAGCGGGGAAGACCACGTGTATTCGCTCCATCATCGGGCTGATTCCCATTGATGAGGGATCTATTACGGTTTTCTCACAAAAGCAAGATGGGAAAAACCGGGAAATTCGACGCAATATTGGGTATGTTACCCAGGAGATCACCATCTATGAGCAGATGAGCGGGAGGGATAACCTAGCCTTTTTTGCCTCTCTCTATGGGATGGATAAGCTGTCCATTGCAAATCGGATTGAAGAGGTTGCCCAGATCATCGGCTTGGAAGGACGGCTTGATGACAAGCCCAAGCACTATAGTGGGGGAATGAAGCGGAGGCTGAATATCGGTTGCGCTTTGATGCACAGCCCCAGATTGATCATCATGGATGAGCCCACCGTTGGTATCGATCCCCAATCACGTTCTTTTATCCTTAGGTTTGTCAAACAGCTTGCCAGGGACGGCAGTACCATCATCTATACCTCCCACTACATAGAGGAGGTTGAGGCGGTGGCCTCACGCATCTACATCATGGACAATGGCCATATGATCGCCCAAGGTACGCTCCCAGAGCTAATCGCTCGGATCCAGGGTGATCATTTCATTGAGGTTGAGGTCCGCATTGCAAGTGAAGAGAAGAAGCTGCAACTACAACAACTTCCTGATGTGAAAGAAGTGGCTCTTGAGGGGAATCGTTACAGGATTGTAGTGCCTGGTGGAATTCCAGTGTTGGACAAGATTG
>JBFWKK010000048.1:0-19937 GCA_050252715.1 Sphaerochaeta sp.
CCTCATTTTACCATGGTTTTACTCATACGCAAGTAAAAAACCCGCAATTACTACGTTAAATCGCTGTTTTTTATACTATTTTTCGTCCTTTCCACTCAAAACCCCTCCCACTGAGAACGAGCAAGAGTCCATGGAGATACATTATGGTCACCAAGAACACGGTGATATGGGATAATAAGGCCGAACGAAGGGAAAATTTGAAGAGATGTGCGCTGCTTCCCCAAGCCAGAAGAAAGAGCACGTTTCCTGTCAAACTGAGGATGCACGATAGGATGGTTTGACCAAATAGGGCATAGTAGAGGGTGACGAGCGGAGAGAGTGAGAGCAGCAAGAGGACCAGGACAATGAACAGGATGAAGATGGTGCCGATCCACCCCTGTTTGACAACGCCGAGGATGGAACGCTCCAAACCGTGGAAGGCCTCTTTGAAGGTGGGAAACATCTCACAGGAGAGTGCTTCACCCATGGGGGCGAAAAGCATTTTTTCCCGCATTCTGGTACAACTTCTGGCGAGCTGTACATCATCACATATTTCATGCTTGATATGAGAGAATCCCTGGATATGATCAAGCGCACTGCGTTTGAGAAACAGGTACTGACCAATAGCCATGGCAAACAAGGGTATCTGGAGGCGTTCTTGCATCTTGAAAGGGACAAACAGGGTAGGATTGAAGAGCATTGCACTGACCAGCAACTCGAGGGGCAGACTCTTGGTAATCTGCTTTGGATAGCCACTGAGCATGGAAGCTTGGTGAGTGGTGAGCAGGCTGAGTCCATAGCTGACGGAGTCTTCACGGTGAACGGTATCGGCATCGGTAAAGAGCACGTAGGTTCCCTTGCTTGCCTCATAGAGTTGCTGCATAGCATAGATCTTGCCTCTCCATCCTTCCTTGAGCTTCTTGCCCTTGATCACGCGGATGCGAGAATCGTTTTGAGCAAGGTGCTTTACTATGCGTTCGGTCCCATCACTGGAATCGTCATCAAGGATGAGAATTTCCATATTGGTATGGCTTTGGGCAAGGATAGAGCGTACACACGCTGCTATGGTATGTTCCTCATTCCTTGCAGGTATGAGCACACTTACCAGTTCCTGTGAGGTATCAAGACGTTCTGTTTGCTGCAATCGCTTCAAGTATCGATAGTTGCTGAAGGAGAGTATGCATGCATAGAGACCGATGCAGCAGATAATGGCGGCAGGTAGTATGCTCATAGATGCTCCTTGGTCTCTTGTATGTAGGAGTCGAGGGTTGGATCATATTGGTAGATTGCCTTTGCTGCCTGGAAGTATCCCAGTGCAGTTTCCCAATCCTTTCGCTCCATGGCTATGCGTCCTATACCCGTGTAGATGCTGGCTCGGTCCCAAGGAGAAAGCAAGGATTCTGCATCATCCAGCAACCCGAGAAGCAAGAGCAGCGCTTCGTTCTTGTCACCCCCTGCAAAGGATGGGGCATAGAGAAGGCTGTTTGCTTTCATCAAGATGGCATAGACCTGGTTTGGAAATTGTGCATACGCCTTCTTGATCATTGCATTGCTGCTGATCCCTTTTCCCAGTCGTTTTGGATTAATGAGGTAGTGTACCGAATCAATATCCGCCTGTCCCATCATATGCAAGTAGGGGTACTGTTGCAAGTGTTCCAATTGTGCTTCTGCTTCATCTAAAAGTGTTCTTGCTCGCTCTTCATCTGGATCTTCCGCCTCCGTATAGAGCCGGGAAAGGAGGGTTGCACTGCGTATGGAGAGTACTGCCTGTTGGATGGTATCCTCCAGTGGATTGTTAATGATTGCCATCCGTAGTGTCTCAGCTTTTGGTGCATCTCCCTGTACGCGTACTGCATCGACAAACGCGAGAAAAGGAGTGTAGTCACGGAGAAATGCATAGTCATCAACAAGAGGTGCTGAGAACAGCTTCACCGCAAGTAAGAGACCTATACCAAGAGCAAGAAATTTTCTTCTCATGCTTCTATTTAATCATAGATTCCCGACGGATGATATAACCTTTTGCAAGAGGTTTATCAGTTTTTAGGTACTGTATCTTGCCATGGTCTGCTTGGTTTACAGGTTGGAAGTGTTCGTCAAGAAGGATGAAACCCTCATCCTCAATCTTGAGAATATCCCTGGCGATATACTCAATCTTCATGGTATCTCGCAGTTGGTTCTTCAAGTCGAGCGCATAGGTGTCCTCTCCAACCTTCTCGCCAATGAACCCACAAAAGAGGTAGTTGCGTTCATACCCCTTTTCAGTGCTCTTGTCGATGGTCTCTCCCATAACAGGATCGACCGGTCCGTGATTGAAAAAGAATCCGGTTGAGTACTCTCGGTGACTGATATTGAATAAATCCTCCCGGTACTCCTTCCAGCTTTCATCGCCATTCTTGAGGCTATCCAAAGCCTTTCGGTATGCGCGGGTGACTACCGCCACATAGTAGCTGCTCTTCATCCTCCCTTCAATCTTCAGGGAGTCGACCCCTGCATCCACCAGTTCAGAGAGGTGATCGATCATGCACAGGTCCTTGCTGGAGAGAATGGTGGTATAGCCATCCTCCTCAGCGATAGGGTAGTAGACACCCTTGCGTTGTTCTTCCTCCAAGGCAAGTACACCACTGGCAAGGACATCCTCAATTTGGTTTGTACTGGCAAGGCGATAGTTCCAACGGCAGGTATGGCTGCAGTCGCCCTGGTTTGCACTTCTTCCTGCCAAATGACTGGAGAGAAGACACCTGCCTGAGTAGGCCATGCACATGGCTCCATGCACAAAAACCTCAAGCTGCAGGTCCGGATTGGCATCCTTGATTCGCTTGATGTCATCAAGCGGTGTCTCCCGACCCAGGATTACCCTGGAAAAACCCATCTTCCGATACATGGCTGCACTGCTGGAGTTTGTACAACTGGCCTGGGTTGAGAGGTGGAGTTCCACCTCACTGCCCAAGGCATCCTGAAGGATGGGAACCAGACCAAGATCACTGATGATGAATGCATCAAACGGCCATTGCTTGATCATCTGCATCTGATCTTGCAAGGAGGAGAGCTTCTTCTCATCAAAGAGCATGTTCAAGGTACCATAGAGACGTTTCCTTCTTGTCTGTTTCAAACGGGAAACTTCCTGAAGGTCAGCTTCTGTAAAGTTCTTTGCATTTGCTCGCAGGGAAAAGTCACTCAGTCCCATATAAGCTGCGTCCGCCCCATAGTCGTAGGCGAGACGCAGCTTTTCAAGATTTCCTGCAGGACTGAGTAGCTCAACGCTCACGCAAGGCCTCCCGAACCGCAATTGCTACCGCCTTGCTGATGGTCTCTGCATCACCAGCCTGCGGTGGCGCCACAATTGGTTGCATTGCCTCTCGCTTTTCATCCTCTGGAAAGGCGAGGGAGAGTACTTCCTCAATGGATCCCACCAAATGGAAGGTTATTCCCTTGGTTACCTGATCATCCAGCTTATCCAGGTCACGCTTATTGAACTGCGGGATAATGATGTCCTTGATCTTGTTTCTTCTCGCAGCAAGCACCTTCTCCTTCAAGCCACCGATCGGCATCACCTTTCCCTTGAGGCTCAACTCGCCGGTCATAGCCAAATCAGGGGCAATGACCTGGCCGGTTACCAAGGAGTAGAGTGCGACGGTCATGGTGATACCGGCCGACGGGCCATCCTTGGGCGTTGCGCCTTCGGGGACGTGGAGATGGATGGAGTTGTGCTCGAACCAGGATGGATCAATCTTCTTCTCCTGTGCATGAGCCTTCACCCAGGTATAGGCAATACTTACCGACTCCTGCATCACTTCACCAAGCTGTCCTGTCAGTTTTATATCTCCCTTGCCTGGAGTGTTCTGAGCCTCGATGATCAAAGTATCTCCACCCATGCTGGT
Organism: Sphaerochaeta sp.; assembly: GCA_050252715.1. Lineage (GTDB taxonomy): Bacteria > Spirochaetota > Spirochaetia > Sphaerochaetales > Sphaerochaetaceae > Sphaerochaeta. The sequence goes on from JBFWKK010000048.1 coordinate 3,858, forward strand.
CCAGGCAAGTCCGATTGCCATTCCAGGACGATCAGCTATGCGGATCTCATCCTCAACAAAGATTGGTTGTCCCAGCAACTCATACAGCAATTTCTCATTGATGGTCACCGGAAGCTTTTCTTCGGGGTTCTCAGTCAGGAGGAGGGCAACCTTTCGGTTGATCTTGTGCAATGATTTCTCAAAGTTTCTCACCCCGGCCTCCCGGGCATACTCATCAGCAATCTTGCGAAGAATCTTTGCAGGATAGCGAATCTCACGCTTGCTCAAGCCATGTTTCTCCAAGGATTTCGGAACCAGGTACTTCTTGCCGATGGCAAGCTTCTCCTCACTGGTATATCCTGCAAGATGGATTATTTCCATTCTATCGAGCAATGGCCGTGGGATGGTATCCAGTGTGTTTGCCGTGACGATGAAGAGTACTTCGCTCACGTCGAAGGGGATGTCGAGGTATGTGTCCCTGAATGCGGTGTTCTGCTCAGAATCGAGGACCTCAAGCAACGCACTTGCCGGGTCTCCCTGGTAGGAGACTCCCATCTTGTCTATCTCATCAATCAGGAAGACGGGATTCTTGCTTTTGGTGATCCTGAGCCCCTGGATGATCTTTCCGGGCATGGCACCAATATAGGTCCTTCTGTGTCCCTTGATCTCACTCTCATCATTCATACCTCCGACGGAGAAACGGAAGTACTCCTTCTTCAGAGACTTTGCGATTGAAACCCCTACGCTGGTCTTGCCCACACCGGGAGGTCCAACGAGGCAGATGATGGAACCCTTGGTATCCTGTTTCTTCTTTCTTACGGCAAGGAACTCAAGGATACGATCCTTGACATCCTTCATCCCATAGTGGTCACGCTCAAGAATCTTTCGGGCGGACTCAATGCTGAAACTTTCGGGTTTTGGTTCCTTCCAGGGAAGATCGCTGATGATCTCCAAGTAGGTCCTGGTAAGCGAATACTCAGGACTGGATGGATCCATACCTTCCAGACGGCCCATCTCTCTTTCAACCGTCTCTTGCGCCTCCCCCGAGAGGGGCAGGTTTCTGAATTTGTTCTTCAGCCTGTTGATCAATTCAGCCTTCGGATTAGTGGACATGCCCAGCTCTTGCTGGATGGATTTCAGCTCCTCACGCAGGAAGTACTCTCTCTGGTTCTTCTCAATCTTCTGGTTGACCCTTGCCTGGATCTTAGCTTGTACCTGGGCAATGTTCTGTTCATTTTTGATGAACACCAACACCTTCTCGATACGTCTGCGTACCACCAGCGTCTCAAGAATATCCTGCTGTTGCTTGCGCTCCACATTCAGGATGCTGGCGATGAAGTCTGCAAGCTTTCCAGGATGATCTATGTTGACCATGTTCAGCCGCATCTCTTCACTGAAGAGCTGGTTGTTCTTGGTCAGTTGCTTCATTTCAGTCAGCAGGAGACGGGTCCAAGCCCTCAGCTCTTCCTGCTCATCTTCGATATCTTCCAGGTACTGGACCTCGGCAACAAGGTACGGCCCGCTTGGGTAGTACTGTTTTGTCTCGAACCGTTTCAAGGTGGAGATGAAGATACTGATTCCCCCATCGGGGAGCTTTATTTTCTTTACGATCTTGGCAACAGTTCCTACTGTGTAGAGATTTTTCTCCGAGTACTCATCACTGTCGTTCTCGTCCCTGACGAGCAACAGACCAAGGAAGCCACCGTGTTTGATAGCCTGGTTGACAATCTCAACATCTTGGTTGTCGGTAATCATCAAGGGTGTGAAAAGGCCTGGGAATACAGGATTCCCAGTTACCGGGAGTATAAACAAATTATTGGGAAGCAGTTGCTCAATCGGCATCAGTTCCTGTTCAGACATAGCGCCTCCATATAGCATATATGTTCAAGCGAGTGTGCATCTCGCGTGAATCAAAGGTACTCAAACTTTTTCTCAAAGGAAAGTGACTACCTCTCTTTTGCCATCCATTTCACTCCCAGGTAGCACAGAGGGGTATCTATCAGTGCGAAGAGTACCTTGAACAGCCAGTAAGGAATGATGAGGGAGAATACGTAAGCCACGGTAAACTTCGGGGTAAGGTGATAGAATGCAATGAACATGAAGACAACCGTATCTATGAACTGGCTGGCCATCGTGCTGAGATTGTTCCTCAGCCAGAGCATTTTGCCATGACTCAGCTTCTTGAACTGCAGAAAGATGGAAATGTCCACTGTCTGACTGATAGCAAAGCTGATGAGGCTTGCTAGACTCATGCGCATGCTCATGCCGAAGATCTGTTGGTACTGGGTTTGCAGATCCCACGTCTCGTGGGGCTTGATCTGGACAAATATTCCAGTCACTACAAAGAGAATGACGAGCATGATGATGGAGTACCTCACAAAGAGGGAAGCATGGTGGTGGCCTTTTACCTCACCGACGATATCGGTGACCAAAAAGAGTACCGGCATGAAGAAGATTCCAACGGATACCCGTACGCCGAGAAGGCTGATGATCTTGCTGCCGACCGTATTTACTACAATCATTGCTGTAATGTAGAGAGCGAAAAGAAAAAACTCTTTTTTGTCCAACGTAGATGTCTGTGTTTCCATGGGTCCCTCACTTGATCTTTTCGCAAGTGTAGCGGAAACGCTTTTGGTGGGTCAAATCCCCCAGGAAAGAATTTGCCGTGTAAAGTTGTTGCAATTTGTTGCACTCATGGTATCATAAGGTGTGAACCTTAGTTGTGAATCAGAAGGAAGGATGCATTATGGATAGTAAATTGATTGTCATTGCCATTGGTGGTAACTCCTTGATCGAGGACCCCAAGCATGTAACGGTATCTGCCCAGTACGAGGCAGCGCGCAAGACAGCCGCTCATATCGCAAAATTAGTGAAGGCCGGCCATCGTGTTGTCATAGCACACGGAAACGGTCCTCAGGTAGGGTTCATCCTCCTGAGAGCAGAGTTCTCACGTGCCATTCTCCACACCGTTCCCTTGGATAGCTGTGTGGCAGATACCCAGGGAGCAATCGGCTACCAGCTGCAGATGGCTCTCAAGAATGAGTTCAATCGCATTGCCATGAATCCCCAGGTTGCCACGGTTGTAACCCAGGTCGAAGTCTCCGACGACGATCCCTCCTTCCAGAGGCCAACCAAGCCGATCGGTTCTTTCATGAGCAAGGAAGATGCCGAATACCATATGGAGAAGGATGGATGGGTGTGCACTGAGGATGCAGGACGAGGGTACCGCCGAGTTGTGGCGAGCCCGAAGCCAAAGGCTATTGTAGAAATTGATACAATCCGTACCATGTTGGAGAACCGGATAATTGTCATAGCCGGTGGTGGTGGCGGTATTCCTGTGGTACGAGATGAAGAAGGGTATCTCTCTGGCCGTGAGGCAGTTATTGACAAGGATCTTGCTGCAGCTCTGATGGCCAAGGAACTCAAGGCTGACCTCTTTGTCATCTCTACTGCAGTGGAAAAAGTGTGTCTGAACTTTGGGAAACCAAACCAGAAGACACTCGATTCCATTACTGTTGAAGAGGCCGAGCAGTACATCGCGGAAGGACATTTTGCTCCAGGAAGCATGCTTCCCAAGGTACAGGCAATCGTAGACTTCGTAATTTCAACCGGCAATGAGGGACTCATCACCGACCCAGAGCATCTCTATGGTGCACTGTATGAGGGAAAGGGAACCAAGGTTGTCCGCTAAGAAGCCCTATTTCAAGGATCGCCGTAGTGCTGTGATCAGCACTATGGTGGTTGTATTTCTCTTGGTTCTCGGCCTCTTGGCAATCGACAGCAACAACGTGAGACGGCTTGGTGGATATCAGGCGAAGGTTGATCAGTTGCAGAAAACAGTTGAGAGTCAGATGGAAGCACGGTTTGCCTATGCGGCTAGTCTTGCATCTCTCTTGGATGACGAGCAACAGGCGCGTGAAGTGATCGCTATTACCGATGCATTTGAAGAGGCCGGGAGCATTGAAAGACAGAGTGAGCTCTATCGGTTGCTTGATGATGAGCTTGCCATGCTGCAGAGAACGTTGTTTGCAGATCCAGCCTATGTGCAGTATGCTCCGTACTTCGAAAAAATGTATGAGGTGGAGCAACAGCTTGGCGTTTCCATTGCTTCCTACAATGAAGGTGTGGAGTTCTATAACCGTCAGATACAGGCTTTCCCAGCCAATCTGGTGGCAAAGAGGCGTAATTTTGATCTCTTAGGTTTTTATACGATCGCTTCTGCTTTGCAGGGTAGACCCTGAATAGAAAGCTGGCAACAGCAGGAGAATGATCCTGAGGTTGTCCTGGAGGAAGAGGCCTGCCAACAACACTCTTCCTGCCAAGAGGAGCACCATGAGGAGGACTGAGAAGGTGAGTACCTTTGATGTCCTCTTTTTTTGGAACAGAAAACAACAGGCAGGGATAAAGAGCAGTGGGTTCACGAAGAGTAAATTGACATTATGGTAGGTCATGTCCATATCTGAGAAGCCCATCATGAACAGGAGCAGGGAACCAAGCAAGGCACAGGCGAGCAGCAGTAGGCCAAGCAGGAAGTTCTTCGTTTTCGGAAAAGCTCTCTGCAAAAAGATGAGCAGGAGTCCCAATGCGAGTCCTGCCAATGCATATGCCCAGTCATAGGAGAGGGGATTCTCACTAACTTTGAATCGTACCTGCATATCCTGTGTGTCCTGGAGAATTATCTCCTGTTGTGCCAGCTTTGTTCCATCAGGATAGGTGAAGTCGAGTACTGCCTGATGCAGTGCTTCAGGCTTATACATCTCTTCATAGCGGTTCATGGGTCTGTCGATGCTCCGACCTTGCAGAAAATCGAGCACCCAGAAGACAAAGGGGTTGTGGATCATGTTCTGCATTGCAGAAATGCGGAGGGTGGTATGTGATGACTCCCCTTCAGCCCAGGCTTGGAATGCACCATCAGTGGCAGCATTGATGATGTCCCTGATGCGGGTTGAGCAGTTGTCGTAATAGAAGTGGTAGAGGTAGGTGGCGTATTCGCTCTGGATATTCTTCTGAAGAAAGGAGACAAGTGCAAACTTAGCCTCACGGGGGAAGTTGAGCTCCACCAACTTCACATCACGCATCTCGTCCAGTGCTTCCTCAATTCTCCAAGTGGCCTCGCTGGCAACCACATAGTAGTACATTCTTCCCAGGGCAAAGTTCAGGTAGAAGTGCTCTTGGTTTGGGTCAAAAATTCCCCAATCATACATCACTTTTCCCCCAGAGGGCTGGGTGATGACCAATGCACTATGGCCAAACCATGCGTACAGCGGGTCTCCTTGTCCAATGGTAAGCAGTTGCACCTTGCTCTGGTCGATCCAAGAGGCTTGGTTTGGTGCGAGTTCCTTGGAGAAATCAACACCAGAGAGCTCCTTTACACTGTCAAAGGGTTGCTCAGCCTCTCTTGGATTGATGCTCATTGATCCAAGGGGATACAGGATTGCAAGGAGTAGGAGGGTGGGGATGATTCGTTTCACCCGACCAATATAGCACAGACTTTCCAACCTTCCAACCAGTTGATTTTTTACCCTGTTCCTTCTACTCTTGGTTTTGGAGGGTCCATGGAGCGAAATGTATCGTCTTTGGCTATTGTGTTGCACAGTCAACGGTACGGCCAACTCAATAGGCGGCTGAAGTTGCTCACTGTGGACTACGGTATCATTGATGCAATGAGCTATGGAGCCCAGAAATCGCTCAAGTCGGTGAAGGCAGAGGTGTTCACGGATGGACAGTTTTTTCTCTACTACAATCCAGTAAAGAAAGACTATACGCTCAAGGATGTAACAGTGCTCGCTACCCATGATGAGCTCAGGGAGTCGTTGCACACTACCTACACCGCACTGTTTTTTTGTGAGCTCCTGCTCTATGTCCATGGAGGGGAGAGTGCAGATGAGTATCGATTGCTCAGCCAGGCACTTGACCATCTGAGCAGTTCTCCTGAGAAGACAGACCTGGTGCTGATCCAGTTCGTGCACCAACTCAGTGATCTGGTAGGGCTTAGGACTGATTTTTCTCGCTGTCCGATCTGCGACCGACCGTATGGAAGCAAGGAGATTGCAAGCTTCTCCACAGCCTTGCTGGCTCACTGCTGTGAGCAGTGTGCAAGTCTGGACGCTGAGCTCCATCTCCCCCCTGGAGCGCGTAGATATCTGGAAGTTACCTCCTCCATGGGGTTTGAGCAGAGCCTCTTGGTTCCCCTCAATGATGCGGCAAGGCAACGCATCAAGCGATATCTGCTCAGATATGCCCAGGTGATCAGCAACCGGGCGCTCAAGACACTTGCTTCTCCCCTTTTATGGGAGGCAGCCGGTGACTGACTTGGTATACTATGTGAAAGGTTGTGATATATGGTTTGGAAAAAATCTCCCGTTTCGTCCCAGGATATTCGTCGTCTGCATGAGCAGTACAATCTGGATCTCATCAGCGCATCAATTCTCGCAAGACGAGGATTGACCAGTCGTGACCAGATAAAATTCTATCTGGAGAATGAGCTCTCCTACCTGCATAACCCCTTCCTTTTTGATGACATGGAAGAGGTGGTCGACCGTATCAATGAGGCCGTAGGTGAAGGTGAGAAGGTATGCGTATTTGGGGACCGTGATGTGGACGGTATAACCAGTACGGCGCTTTTGGTCCAGGAACTGAGGGAAATGGGCCTTGAAGTCAGTTACAAGCTTCCCGATGGGGATGAACCGTACGGGTTGACCATGAAAGGGATTGATGCAGCTGCAGAGAATGATGTATCCCTTGTGCTTACCGTGGATTGTGGCATATCCAACTTCGATGAAATAGCCCATGCACATAGCCTGGGCATCGATACCATTGTCCTTGACCACCATATCAGTGGGGAGAGCCTTCCCCCTGCCCTGGCCATTATCGACCCTAAGGTGCCAGGCTGTGGATATCCTTTTGAGCATCTGGCAGGCTGTGGCGTGGTGGCAAAGGTCATCTGGGCACTCAGGTTCAGCAAAACTGATTTCTATCGGGAGGAGTGTATCCTCCTGCATGCACAACCTGGGCATGATACGGTCATCATACAGGCTATGCGCATCGAGAACCTTCTTGTTGTAGACCGTGTCATTGAGGAGATAAACCCAGGCTTGATCGATGTAAGCAAGAGCAAGGCCCTCGCCTTCCTCTCTGCGGGACTCCCCATCCTGGTATTGGATGAGGCAGCGGAGCTTGCTCAGCTCAGGCAGGCATTTGGAAAGAAGATCGACATCCACCTTGTGGATATGCGCTCTGAGATGGAGGCTGTCCTTCCTGTGGTGAAGGGCAAGGGCTTGTTTGCACTCTCCAATATCAGCAGGGCTGTACGCTATACACCGCATGGCAAGGATGAGCTGCAGGTACTCTATACGCTGTTCATTGCCTATATCCTGAAACGGTATCCTTCCCTGGATAGTGAGTATGAGTCAGTGCTTGATCTGGTGGCCATTGGTACGGTTGCAGATCTTATGCCGATGGAGGATGAGAACAGAATTCTGGTTCGACGTGGACTCAAGGTATTGGCTCAGGGCAAGCGATCGAATCTCTTACCACTGTTTTCCATGCAGAACCTGATGGGCAAACAGCTCTCCACCAGTGATATCTCCTGGCAGATCAGTCCAGTCATCAATGCTTCAGGTCGTATGGGAAAACCAACCGTTGCCCTGGAGATGCTTCTTGCCCAGGATATGTATGAAGCAGAGTCTCTCTCTGGTGAGTTGATCAAGTTGAACAAGGAGCGACAGAAGCTGGGTGAGGATGCCTGGGAACGCATGAAGGAGCAGGCACAGGAGAGCTTTGAGAGCTCAGGAAGCAAGCTGGTGGTTGTAGAGGACGGTACGCTTTCAAGAGGAATTACCGGTTTGATGGCAAGTCGCTTGCTCAGACAGTACAACGCACCTGCCATTGTCTTGGCCACTGTTGACGAGAAGCGGATATCGGCATCCATGCGGAGTCCCGAGAACTTTGATGCCCGTGAGTTTCTCTCACGCTTCAGCGATCTTTTCCTCGACTATGGGGGGCATACCTGTGCAGGTGGTTTCTCCATGGATGTAGAGCATCTTGAGGCCTTCAAGAAGCGGGTTTCAGACGAGATCGATATGATGGATTGCATGGTAGATGATACAGAGGATGAGCTGGCTATCGATGTCACACTTCCTGAATCCTATATGACTCCCTCGATTATCAAGGTGGTGGAGTTCTTTGAGCCCTACGGGGAAAAGAATCCTCCCTTGATCATGATGATGGAGAAAGCGGTGGTAGAGGATGTGCAGTACCTGAATAACAAGGGGGGAAGCATCAGGCATCTAAAGCTGACCCTCTCCTATGGGAATTACAAGTGGCCTGCGCTCTTCTGGCGGGCAGGGGACCGCTTAGGCAGTGATTTTGACAAAGGCGATCAGGTTAGTGTTGCCTTCCGCCTTGGGAGAAACTACTTTAGAAACCAGGAGAGTCTGCAACTTACCATCCTGGATCTGAAGCGGGTGGAATAACCCCTTTTGTGTACCGGTATGCCTCATATAAGAATCTAAGCGAAAGTAGGTTTCCTCAGAATCAAAAAACCTAACCCAAAGGCAACTGAATCCTTCATGCTATAAGCGTGAAGGATTGGACTATGGGGTTGACAATGCATGAAAGGAAATCCTTGGTGAGGAAGGAAAGACCGCCAAACGTATCAACGAGCGAGTAAGAAACAGAAGGGTCGCATTCTTGAAGAATTCCTTCATAGTACAGGCTGCAATCGCAAGTACGCCATCCACATTCTCTCGAACGAAGGCAAGACGAAAAGGAAGAAAAGAAGAGATGAGGTAGTTGGGTTGCGCCAGAAAGCCTCTTATCCAGGTGGGAAACGGCACAAGGCGGCTCCTCGGGGGGAACCCTGTGGTCGACGCACTCATCCCTGCTTTTGCGTGTACAAGAGAAGGCGATGAGCAGTCCTACTGACCTGTCAACAGCGTCAATGCATCAGTTATGATATTGAGCATGACCTCTGAGGCGTCTGTTAGATGGTCCATGTTGCCTTCGTTGTAGTCGATGAAGGGGGAGACTAGGACGAGTGAAATACCACTCTCTTCATGGTACTGTACGAAATTCAGGTATCCCGGATGTGCTCCGGTGTGGCCAATCAAGTCATCAGTCTTTGACAACCCTAGGCCATATGCGTTGTTGCCTTGTGGTACACGCTTCATCCTCTCAACCTGCGTAGAGGAGAGTGGGCTTTTGCCCGACAGCAGGGCTTTGATCCAGAAGGCCATTTCCTTGGGAGTGCTAACAATGTTTCCTGCTCCGATGTTCGAGGACATGTTATCCTCTGTTGCATCGAAGTATTCGGCATCCCACCGGGCATACCCAGGAAAATAGGGATCAGGTAAGCGGGTGTCGTTGGCATCATCGACCGGGTAGGTTGATGTCAGATGCAGAGGGACAAGGAATCGGTCGTGAATGAAATTAGAGTACGACATGCCGCTGACCTGTTCAATAATCGTTGCGAGCAACATATAGCCTGAGTCGGAGTAGTGAAACAGACTCCCTGGCCTACCGTACGTGAGCTGGTCCTTCGCAATGACCGAGGCTAGCTCCGCGAGTGTGTACTGGTGAGGGGCATCCCCTTCGGTATCCTGGATGTAGTTGATGTAGCCTGTGCCAGCATAGGGTTGAAGCGAGGCGGAGGGAACAACATCGTTGAATATGTCAAAGACTCCGGCTCGATGACTGAGCAGATCCTCAATCGTCATCTCCTGTCTGTACGGGATGGCGTAGTGCTCATTATCGGGAAGATAGGGATCGCTGGTCCCCGGAATCGGATCGGCAACGCAGTCTGTGATGTTCAATTTTCCTTCCTGGTCGAGGAGCATGATGGCGGCAGCGGTGAATGTCTTGGTGACACTTGCAATACGGTAATGGGTATCTGCTGTGTAGGTCTCTCCTTCAAAACCTGCATGGACGGTATAGGTAGCCGATGGTGTGTTGAGATGGAGCAACATGCCAAGCTGGTCGGGTAGGTTGTATTCATCCTTAAGTAGGAGGAAATGGCCTTCGATCATCTCCTGGAGCGAAGACTGCAGATCAACCTTTGTGCTAGCTTGTGTCGCGCAAGCACTGAACAAGAGTGTGAGCGAACAAAGGATAAGCAAGGTCAAGAAAATACGTGAGATTTTGTTTCTCATTGCTCCTCTCCTTTCGAGTATGAAAGCATCTCTTTGATTGCAATCAAAATACTCAGTCGGTAGTATATCCTGTATTTGAGAGGTTGGTACAAAAAAACAGGTGGCATGATACTTCATCAGTTTAGCTCGCTGTATCTGTTGCTCCTTTTCGTTGCCGTTCAGGGATTGTGTACGGTGCTCGCTGTAAATCCCTTGCATGAAGATCCGAGTGGTTCCTACACTACGTGAAACTTGGCTCGAAGACCATCGGCTTTTCTGCCATGAATACCACATAGGAGTCGAAGATATCCATCTCAAGCTGCTCATTTTCACTAAAGAGCGTATCCTCATGGTAGATGAGATCGGATCCGATGACAATGATCCTTCCCCCTTGCGGTACTGTACAGCGGAAGGTCCCTTGTTCGGTGACCCTTCTCAGGACACTCTGCTCATCGCGTTCGATCATGATTTTCTCACTCTCCCGCAAGGGAGGAATATCTGCCACATCCATGCATCTGTATGAGCCGATTTCCAGATGACCGTCCTCTGTAAGTCTTGGAGCCGTCTGGTCCCTCAGCGTCGGCAGGACCATCGAAGTCTCCGATTCACTGGTGATGGCAAAGAGTGCATCTCCCACGACGAGATGGGACGTCGGTTCATCGATCAGTGAAATGCTGAAAATCGGGAAATACATGTCATTGGTCGGAACGTTGATAGGCATATAGGTGCTCTCGGTGAATGCATGATCAATCAAAGGTTTCTCTTCAAGCTTGGTCATGGCAATGTTTGCCACTTTGTACGGTTTCATGAGCTCCATGAAACAGGGGACGCCGAGCAGAGTTTCAAAGGTGTTCCATGCTCCCTGCTCGCTTTCGAAGATTCCATCTCCAATGTGGCGTGAACTACCCGTCTCGACATAGGTCGACCCATCATAGGTTTCAAGCAGTAGCGTTGAGTCCTGCTCATTGAAGGTAAGCCGAGAAAGGCCACTTCCTCCGTAGTACCCACTGTATGCCTCGATACCAGGAGGCAGTGGTTGTGACGTTTTCGTCATCGCTTTGTCGGCTTTGCTTCTGGAAGGTATCTGGCCCGTCTCTTTCAGGAGGGCGTCGACAATCTGAACCGTAGTTTCAATGGGATTCAGAGGCCCTGATGACAGAAGCACCACGGCACTGTGCGACTGGGGAATCATAAAGAGCATGGTGGAGTACTGCAAAGATCCTCCAGTCTTTCCCAATACCTGGACACCTTCTGAGTGATAGGGCTCCCAGGAGACGAAATCCCATCCCAGACCGAAGGGAAGCTGTCTGTAGTAGGTACTCTCTTGGATGAACTTGGGCTTCTGTTCGGCCAGATATGCATCCAATGATTCACTGCTCACAAGCGTCTGTGCCATAAGACTGGATGCATAACGGCACAGGTCTTCTGCCGTGCTGGTTATGCCACCCGAGGCTTTGAGATTCACATACTCGACGGGCAGTCTGGTTGTACCTTCGATATAGCCATAAGCAATGTTCTCCTCCTGGAAGGAGAACCCCACGGATGTGTCGGCCATATCAAGCGTGTGAAAAATTCGTTTTTGCAGGAACTGCGAATACGAAAGCCCGCTCAGATGCTCGACTATGGCTTCAACAACGGTAAACCCGTCGTTGCAGTAGGGAGAGAAATCACCGGGATTATGCTTGAGCATTGAATTGGCATATTCCTGCATCGACTGACCCAAAAAGGCGTCATTGGGCTTTGTGGTGAAGGCTCCCCGCATATTGGTACCTGGCATGCCCGATGTGTGATTGAGCAGCATGCGAACAGATATGTCCTTGTATCGTTCATCGGCCAAGGAGAAGTCCGGAAGCAGGTCGACTACCGTATCATCGAGGGTAAGAAGACCGTCCTCCTGCAGCAAAAGTATCGAAGCTGCTGCGAAGATCTTGCTTATGGATCCAATATTGAAGCGGGTGTGGGAATCGACAGGAAGGCTCTGTTCTCTGTCGCGTTTGCCGAATCCTTCACTGAAGATGAGTGAGCCTTCATGGAGGATAGCGATGCTCACGGCACTTGAGGTTCCATCTGCACCAACCAAAGTGTTTCCTATCTCACGGGCTACCTCCTTGGTTTGTGCATACACCTCTTTCTGTATCGTTCTGGAGAGAGAACAGGAGAACAAGACAACACACAATGACGCCACAAGACCAAGTTTGATGAATCGTTTCATACAATTCCCCTCATTCGACGGATTTCCAAGGAATCGAAGAGAAAGCAACCCTATGGGGTAGAAGGCGATACCTCAAGGTACACTATATCACGCATAGCCAGTCAGAGCTCCAAAAAAGTTTTCAGATCATTCGTAAAATTGCAGAGCACTGATCCAATGAATACGGATTTGCACTCATAAGGAGGCTCAATAGGAGATCCGCTTCCCGTACCACTTGCCTTGCGTCCTCATCCCATACCATACTGTAACCACCTGTAATTGGCTGGGGGTTGGTTCAATAGTCGTCTAAAACAAACAGAGCCAATCCCTCTTGTTTTCTTGCAGTCTGGACTATACCACAAAGACAGGCAGGAAATCCCCTTCCTGTATCAATGTGAAAAAATCCCTTCCGTTACCTCAAGACATTATCATTTCCGGGTGAGAGGAAGGTACTGGAAGCGTAATGCGTGTACTTGACATGCTGTGAACATTTAGTGCACTCTACTACCCGTGAATATGAACCCAGTAATCGGGAAGGGGGGTGATTTTAGATATGGCATTTGTAAAAGTAGATGACAATGAACCTCTTGAGAAGTCCATCAAGCGTTTCAAGCGCATGGTTGAGAAAGAGGGCATTATCCGCGAATGGAAAAAGCGGGAGTACTTTGAGAAGCCCTCCACCATCCTGAACAGGAAAAAGAAAGCGCTTGCTCGCAAGCAGATGAAGAAGGTGCGCAAGTTGCACGGCTCAAAGAACTACTAATACACCAAACCGTCGGATTTCCGGCGGTTTTTTCTTAGTCCTTTGTATCAAATAGAAATCATTATTAGTTTTAAGATTCTCCTAATTCTTCCTATTCAGAAAGATTTTGGGGGAATTTTTCATTATCCGTCAAAAATCATAAAATAAATTAGACAAAAGGGTGGTTTCTAGTGTACAATTCCATCAGTAGTACGTCAGTGGGTGACGAGACCCCATAAAACAAAGTAGAGAGAGGAAATTACAACTATGCTAATTCTCATTTCTGACGCCTTTGACGATAAGCTGGCAGATAAGCTGTCCACATTCGGAGAGGTCACAACAGACAAGAGCCGCCTTGCTGAGGCGCATGTTGTTTTGGTACGGAGCAAGACCAAATGTAGCAAGGAATATATTGACCAGGCACCGAAGCTGAGAGTCATCATCCGTGGTGGTGTCGGCATAGACAACATTGACAAGGCATATGCAGAGAGCAAGGGCATCGTTGTACGGAATACTCCCAAATCTTCGGCGATAGCAGTAGCCGAGCTTGCCTTTGCCCTGATGCTCAGCACCCCCTGCAACCTGGTTACCTACCATAACGGTATGAAAAGTGGTCAGTGGCTCAAGAGCATCAAGCGCACAGAGCTGTATGGAAAGACCCTCTGCCTGTTCGGTATCGGCAATATTGCCCGTAAGGTTGCAGAGCGTGCTAAGGCATTTGGCATGCACGTGGTGGCCTATGACAAGTATGTACAAACCTCCGATGTAGCTGAAATGAAAGCAAGCCCGGAGGAGGCTGTGAAGGATGCTGATTACATCTCATTGCATCTTCCTCTCACGGATGAGACCCAGTGCATGGTTGGCAGGAAACTTATCTCCAATTGCACCAAGAAACCGGTCATCATCAACACAGGTCGTGCCCGCTGTGTGCAAGAGGATGAGATGATCTCCATGCTCGACGATGGAACGGTGAGTTGGTACTGCAGTGATGTCTATCCAAATGATCCTCCTGCAGAAGACTACCCCATCCTCAAGGCCGAACGGGTAACCCTTACCCCCCACGTTGGAGCCAACAGTGTTGAGAACCTTGCCCGTATCGGGGATGAAGCATTCGAAATTCTGGAATCGTTGAAGAAGGAAGGAGTAATCTGATGGAACGAAAGAAAAATTATTTTGCAGGTCCCTCTGTCATGCCTGTAGAGGTGCTGGAGCAGATCAGGGAAGATTTTGTTGATTTCAGGGGGCAGGGTCTGTCCATGGTTGAAGCAAGTCACCGTGGTGGTATGTTTGAAGAGATGTACGACGAGTGCTTGGGTCTCTTCAGGGAACTGCTTGGCATCAGCGATGAGTATGACATCTACTTCCTTGGGGGAGGTGCTACACTCCAGTTCACGATGATCCCCATGAACTTTCTCAGAGACGGTACAGTTGCCGATTATATCAGAAGCGGTACCTGGTCAAACAAGGCAGCCGATGATGCTGAGAAGCTTGGAAAGGTGAACTACTACTACGATGGTAAGGAGAACAAGTATACCAGCCTGCCCGATGCAAAGACGGTAAAGCCAAGCAAGGACTCCAGCTATCTCTATCTCTGTTCCAATGAAACCATTGGAGGTATTGAGTGGCAGGATTTCCCAGATACCGGTTCTGTCCCCTTGATCGCTGACATGTCCAGTGACATTTTCAGCCGCCCGGTTCCTGTGGATAAGTTTTCCATGATCTACGGTGGGGTTCAGAAGAACCTTGGGCCGGCAGGTGCTACCTTCGTTATCATGAAAAAGTCATTGCTTGAGAAGCAGAGGCCGAATCTTACCGCCTACATGGATTATAAGCTGCACAGCAAGAACAAGGGGCTCTACAATACGCCCCCTGTGTTCTCCATCTGGGCAGTGAAGCTGGTACTTGAGTGGATCAAGGCTCACGGTGGTAGTGCAGGGATGCTCAAGCGTGCCCAAGAGAAGAGCGCCCTTATCTATGATACCATTGACAATTCTTCCTTCTTCCGCAGTCCTGTAGACCCTGCTTTCCGTTCCAGGATGAATGTGGTCTTCCGTCTTCCCAGTGAAGAGTTGGAAGCAAAATTCGTCGAAGAGTCAAAGAAGGAAGGAATGCTTGGTCTCAAGGGTCACCGCTCAGTAGGAGGCCTCAGGGCAAGTCTGTACAACGCACTTCCTGTCGAGGATGTTGTAGCCCTTGCACAATTCATGAAGGAATTTGAAAGGAAGAACGGGTGATAGCATGAAAGTAAAGATGGATGAGACGAATAAGGCAATTATCCGGCAGTTGCGTGATGGCAGAAAACCTTTCAGTGCAATCGCCGAAGAATTGAGCATAACGGAGAATACCGTACGTGCGCGGGTCAATAAGCTGATAGAGGAAGGGGTGCTTGAGATTTCCGGGTTGGTAAATCCGGAGGTGGTACCCGGTCTGCAGGTAGTCATGATGGGGGTGAAACTGAAGACCCTCGATCTGGAGCGGAAAGCAAAGGAGTTTTCCAGTCTCCGGGGGATTATCTCAGCCTCTGTGGTAACCGGCCGCTATGATCTGATCGTCCATCTGGTGTTGAGTGAGGATGAAGGGTTGAGTCTCTTGGATTTCTTCAAGACTGAATTGGATAAGATCAGTGAAATTTCTGAGGTGGAGACCTTTGTCGTCTATCAATCACATAACCTGAGGATTCCCTATATTCTCTAGCATTGCATGGTGTATTGATGCATGGGGGGTGCCTGAAAAGGCACCCTTTTTTCATGCCGTGCGATGTTGTGAAAACCGAGTGTAAGTTATAGAGAAACAATTTCTTTCATGGTATACTACCTCATGCTGTGCGACCATGCATGGCAGATACCTATGTATTGAGGAGAAAAACTATGGCAGATCTGTCTACATCATATCTTGGATTAAAACTGAAAAACCCTTTGATTGCAGGAAGCAGTCCTTTGACTTCTTCCCTGGATAATCTCAAGCGTTGTGAGGATGCAGGGTTGTCGGCAGTTGTGCTGAAATCAATCTTTGAGGAACAAATTGAGATGGACAGTGAGTCT
>JBFWKK010000049.1:0-19874 GCA_050252715.1 Sphaerochaeta sp.
AGCGCTATGAAGGGTGGAAAAAGGCTGTAAAGAAAGCACTCTCCTTCTAGCAGTCGAGCAGTGTCTTGTCACCATAGACAGCTTTCCAATCTCCAGCAAAATCTTCCACAGCTTGGCTGATGGAGGGCATTGCAAGTCCTGTTGAAAGCAACTCAGGACGCACCGTGCATACCCCTGCACCGTTTGCATAGGCGCTGGTCACCTCACTGATGTTCCTAAAACTTGCAGCGAGTACCTGAGTGGAGCTTGTATTCGTCCAGAGGAATCCCGAAAGCTCCTTGATGACCCGTTTCGCATCAATATCGAGGTTCAGCATCCGGTCATAGAAGACAGCAATATAGCGTGCCCCACTGAGCATGGCGAGGATTCCCTGCATGGTAGAAAAAACAGTTGTCCCTGTCACACAAAATCCTTCAGAGGCAAGGTGTTTGATCACTTTCAATCCACACTCGGTGACGGGGACTGAAATACAGGTATGCTCTCCCAAATACTGTATGAGGTGGTGGGCTTCCCGTATCATGGTCCCTTCGTCACAACCCATTATCTGGACATGCAAATCTCTCTTCTCGCCGAGCAGTGCCCTGATTTGCTTCAAGTGGTCGATAACCTGCCCTCCCTTGATCGCACTGAGCATGGTAGGATTGGTGGTCACCCCTTTAATGGGGTAGTGTTCCAAAGCATGGGAAATCGCCGAAAGATCGGCACTGTCGAGTAGTAGGTCCATGGAATATCTTCTCCTCAACGCAAGTGTGCCATACATGATACGGGAGCACAACTATCAGCCATATGGTTCTTGACAAAGCCTACCGGATGTACAACCATTTCGCTATGACTGATGCAATCCTATCCGACTCCTCCTACTTCTGGGAACCGGCCATGCAACTGAAGGTAATCAAACGGGATCCGGAACTTCCCTACCGGCTGCATAGCCATGAGTTCAATGAATTGGTCTTTGTGGTAAGTGGACGAGGGAGTAATGTGACCAAGGGGGAGCAACAACCACTGCAGGAGGGTTCCGTATTCTTTATTCCACCAGGGGTTGAGCACGGGTACAAGGATGTAGAGAACCTGGTCCTCTACAACATCCTCTACGCAAGGAACCTACTGGGAAACACAATTCTTGATCTTCCTTCCTTGCCAGGATACTGTTCCATCTTCATGGAAACCCAGACGGTTCCCTATCTTCTGCTCTCTCCATCCCAGACTGCCGAGCTCCTGCCTCTTATCCAACTGATGGAAAAGGAGGCGGATGACCAGAGCTATGGATCGGGTTCCCGTCCATTGGCATACGCATACCTCATTGAACTGCTGGTATCGCTCTCCCGTATCTGGGATCAGACCCCACGGGAGACGAACCAAGCAGCAAGAAGGCTTTGGGAAGTCATTTCCTACATGGACCAGCATCTCGATGTAAGCCTCACGACCGAGGACCTAACCCAGGTGGCAAACATGAGCACCAGTACCTTGAACCGGCTCTTCAAGCAGAGCACCGGCCTCTCTCCCATTGAGTTCCACATCCACAAGCGTATCGCACACGCTTGCACCCTGATCCAGAGACGTGGAAGCTCCATGTCCCAAATCAGTGATTCGTGTGGTTTCAAGGACCCCAACTACTTCAGCAGACAGTTTAGAAAGGTGATGGGCATGAGCCCGAAACAGTACCAGCGAATCTTCACCAGCCGTTTCACCTAGCCCTTATTTCTTTTCAGGTACTATCTCGATCCAATAGCCATCAGGATCAACGATGAAATAGATACCCATCTGTTTGTTTTCGAAAATGATGCAATCCATCTCACGATGCTTCTCTCTTGCCCCTTCCAGATCATCCGTCTCAAAGGCAAGATGGAACTCATTGTCTCCCAAGTTGTAGGAATCTTTGTCCCAATCCCTTAGCCAGGTCAGCTCAAGCTGGTGTTTTGATGAACCATCGCCAAGAAAGACCAGAACAAAAGACCCATCCGAGGCCTCTTTACGCCGTACCTCGACCAATCCAAGTGCTTCCTTGTAGAAAGCAAGAGACTTCTCAAGATCCATGATATTGAAATTGTTATGTGCAAAATGAAAATGCATTATATCCTCCATGTTTGTGGTACTGCCTCCAGGAGAACAACGTTCACCCCACTTTCGGCAAGTTCCTTTTTTAATTTGCTGCAAACCGAATAATCCCCCCAGAAATGCATCGGGACCAAGGTGTCGACAGCTAATCGGCTGACCAGATCCTTTGCTCCTAGGCTGTAGAAATCCCCCAACCGTGGATCAACGGGGATGAAGGCACAATCCAGATGACTGGGTAGCAGTTCCAATTCCTTGTGATAAGCCTCAGCCATTGCCTCGTTGTATGCCTCACTCTCACCCTGCCAATGCCAGTGGTTCAGATCTCCGGCAAAGTAGATACTCTTTCCCTCTACCTCTACAACAAAGGCAACACCTTCGTCAGTGCTCTTGAGTGTCTTCACCACCACTCCTTCCACAATATTCTCCTCATACGGTCCCACCTTATTAATGGTATAGGGGAAGGGAACATTCGTGGGAGGGATGTCTGAAGAGAGGAAAAAAACCGTATGGCCCCTCCTCTCAGCAAGAGAGAAGATTGAGGGGTCATAGTGATCTGCATGTCTATGGCTTGCAAAGACAAAGAGAGGCTTCGTATCAGAGGGAAGAGGCACTGACCCGGTAGTGCTGTCAAAGAGCATGAGATATGCTTCACTCTCCACGAGAAAGGCACTGTGCCCTAAAAAGGTATATTTCATAGTATAACCATGGACTATAGGACACACACTGTCAAGTTGCTGCAAAGAGGAGGAGCATTTCTGCTCCTCCCTTGCCGTGTACAATAAAATGGAACCCTAGTCCATGGTTGCAGGAATCTCAGGCCAAACCTGCACCCCTTTATCCAAAAGCCAGGTATGTTCCTCACGGTAGTAACGGGTTGTCGGCAACCACTTGTCACCAGGAAGGTGGGGAATCATCCAGACATAGTACATTGCGTACCCTGGTGCTGCTCCTTGGCTATGGGTCTTATTGGGTTCGATCAGGGAAGAATCCCCATCATGGACCACAAAGGCATCCTCATCCAACACAGATATACCGAATCCCTGCTTGGGGAAGAATCGATAGTGATAGATTTCCGGATGTGGATGGTCATGTGGGGGATAGCTCGACCATCGTCCAGGATGGTTGATGACCTCTCCCATAACCATGTTTGAGTAGGGAGCACTTTCACCGTCAAAAACCGTGCGTACCGTGCGGTTGCTGGTATCCTGCAGAACTCCTGCACCGAATACCTCAGTCTTTACATCACCTTGGTCATAGAACTTTACCGCAAACGACTGATCGTTTCTGCAGCGCTCTACAACAAGCTCACATTCACTCTCAGCTTCTATCGTCACAGGAACGTTTCCTGGTGCATGCAAGACTACCGCTGACTCATCGATGCAGCTATGACGCTCACCTCTTGCGCTTCCCTCAGGCCAACCAAAGGTGAGTTTTCCCTTTAGGAGCATCCATGCCCGTTCCAAGGGAAGGGAACAGCGGTATTTCTCCCCTGCTTTCAACTTGAGAATACCGAAATCGAGCAACATATCACTATGAGCACCATCCAAGCTGGTAATGGCAGTATAGCCCCAGTCAAATGCCTTTTGTTTCTTCACAATCATGTACTACCTCCTTGCCTCTGGATGAAGAATACGGGTAGGCAGGAAATTATGCAACCCGATAGAGCCGCATTGCCTTCTGTAAAGCAATTGCAAGCTATGGTATAGTGAGGGAAGTGGAGGATGTTGTATGAAGATCATGATTCTGGATGCACATGATGTCATCCTGGCAGCGAGTAGGAAATGTGGCTATGGGGTCTCCCTGGTCTATCAAGAGGCCTACCATGAAGGAGACCAAATCGTCCTTGAAGTGGATGAGCAAGGAATCTACGTCCTGCAGCTGGATGAGACACTGGGAGCTCATCCCCTCTACCTACAGAAGGAGGCAAGCTTCTCCATCCCAATCTCTGAGCTCTCAAGAACCTGTTACAGCCCCTTTGCATTCCAAGGGGAGCGACACCTGCTCACCCTCAGTCATGTGGACAGCCTGCCGAGGAGAAATCTCGCATGCAATCCCTATGACCGTCATGAGACGGTTGGCATCTACCCACATGCCACAGCAAATGTTGAGACCCGCGGAGAGATGGTATTTGCTGCACGCAATGCAATCGACGGACTCTTTGCCAATGAATACCACGGGGAGTATCCCTGGACCAGCTGGGGCATCAATCAGGACCCGAAGGCTGAGCTTCATCTCGAATTCGGCAGACCCGTCAGTATTGACGAGGTTCGTCTCACCCTCAGAGCCGATTGGCCCCACGACAGTTTCTGGAGTGAGGCAACCCTTATTGACAGCGATGGAGAGATTACCCATCTTTCTCTGGAAAAGTCATCCCTGCCGCAGAGGTTCCCCATCTCCCAGAAGACCATCACCTGCGTAACGCTCTGCAACCTAAAGAAGGCGGACGACGTTTCCCCATTCCCTGCACTTACCCAGCTTGAGGTATGGGGAACTGAGGGCTAGGCGTTCAAATCCAGGCTAAACCTACTCTTTCCGTCCTCCTCATACCAGAGGGGGAAGTTGGTGTTCCAGATGTTGTTGAGGAGATTGAAGTGAAATATTCCATTCCCCTCTGGGAGCCTTCTATCAAATCGCAGCAGTTTACGTTCATCGAGGGAGACCAGAGGAGAGTCGAGAGTCTCGATTGCAATGCATCGATCCCCCTGAAATGACAACCTTTGGACAGCGTGAATTGAGCGAGCCCCATTTTCGACGGTTCTATCCAAGGGAAGTGAAGTATCCAGTTTTTCCATCTTCCACTCCCCCTTGCCCTGCGCCTGCAAGCCAAAGGAGAACCAGAGCGCTTCGGGAAGGCGGGTGGCCTCCTTCTCCATCCAGTCGATTGTGCAGGAAAGAAGTGCTCCATCCAAGGAGAATCGGTAGGTCAGCTGCACTGAGCGAGGAGCTCCTCGTGGGCTCTCCTTCTCACAGGTGAGCAGCACATGGACAGAGATCCCATCAGCATGCTCTCTCTGATACACGTTCCTTACTTCTCCTGCATAGAGGCGATGCTCCACTTTGCTCTGTACCATCTCCATACCAGGTTTTCCATAGTCGGCGAGTATCCACTGTTTTCCTTGAGCAAAATTACGATTGTACTCTTGATGGAAGTGCTGGTAATCCTCAGCTGAGAATGCCTCATAGCGATACACCCCAATGCCTTCCCCTTGTGCCCAATCATGGCCTTCTTTATCACGAAGATGGGCAATGGAACCATCGTTATTCAAGGTCACCTCCCACATCCCTACAGAAAAGGGAACACCAACAGGGCATGCAACATCGCTCTCTTTCACTAAGAATCGACAAGGCTTCAAGACCAGGAGCTCATCCTCGGCTTCCTTTGTGAGGTTCTCAGGCAACCTTTCCAAGGCTTCCTTCAGATACATCCGTTGTTCTTCATGGGCAGAGGTAAAGAAGGAGTAGGTACGAACCTTTCTTCTCCTATCTTCCTTCCCAAAAACATGGGCATACTCCTCCTTCGCAAAATCCTCAATAAACTGGTAGGCAGGGGGAATGGCATCCTCTCCTATCACATCCTTCACACGTGCTTGGTGGAATGCATCAACTGACCAGTGGCTATAGTCAGCCAGAAACTTCTTGAAATCGAGCCCCCATGTGTGCTCGGTGATCATAAGCAACTGGTCGAAGAACCGGTCATAAGCAGGCGTTCCTTTCTGCAGCAATCCTGTTTTCAGCCAACGATTTCCCAGACGGCTGAGCACCTTGAATGCGCTTACCTTGTACGGGTCACTGCCTACACCGTGGATCCAGGTATCCCCGATCTCTTCGGTAACAACGGGAAGACTGTCCTTGCGATCAAGCACCGATCGGGCATAGGCATCCAGGGAAGATGCAACAATCCTTGCATGTGGATAGGTCTTTCGTAGTCGTTCATATACTGCAATAACCTCACTGGTTTTGGGTGGACCGGTATTGTCGGCACTGTTCTCTATGACCAGCAACTCATCCATCCCCCCAACGGGCTCAGAGGAACCGTAGGAAGCATCATACTGCACAACGATCTCCTCTCCGGTGGGCGCTCTCCATACAAAGAGCGGGGGGACATCTGGCAGAGGGGATCCTCCGTTCACCCCGATATGCAAGAAGGAGACCCCCGCCTTCGCCAGATGGGGAACCATGGCGAGGGTGTGCCCTGGTACATCGGTCATCTTTGCACTGATGGTCGTATGGTTGAACCGTGCATCAAGATCCTTGGAAAGAGAGAGGCCGTATGAGAAAAGGGTGCTGTCCATCAACTCGGTGTGGGTGGTGAAAGGAAGCGCATGCCAGGTGATGTCTCCCTTCTCGATTGCCTCCACGAGAGCCGGAATCTGCTCCTTTGACATGGAAGAGAGTGCTGTCTTGATCAGCCAGGCACCGGTTGTCCATACCAGACGCTCTTCTTTCCCACGTGAGCGAAGTTCACGTGCAGTCTCGATGGCGTTAGGGATGTACTGTGTGAGATACCGATCAATAGTACTTGCGGCTAAATCGGTGAAGCCGATATCCAGGTGGGTCTTGAATACCAAATGAATGGTTTTAATCATCTTTTCCTCTCTCCTTTTTCCTGCTTGCATGAAAACCACAACACAGGCATACTGCTAACAGAGGACCGACTGTGGATTACGAACTGAACAAAGCATCCAGACGTTTATCGGAGCTCCCCTTTACGATTGAACTCTCCGGTTTCACCGTTGAGGTGAAATGGCTTCGCATCATGCAAAAAACCGGCCAGTGGATCATACCCCGGCATGCCCACTCGAGTTTCGAATTTCATATCATCGCCCGTGGCACGTGCAGGGTTGCCACCGACGAGAACTCCTTTTTAGCAAGGGAAGGGAGTTTCTACCTCACCGCCCCTGGAATCTATCATGAGCAGAGCAATTACGATGAGGATGACCTCATCGAGTACAGCCTGGACTGCACATTCCACCCAAAGCGTGAGAGCGCTGCCCAGGAAGAGAGCGAGTGGAACCAACTCCACAGCTTCTTCCTCAATGCACCTTGCCTCCCGTTCAAGGACACCAGTGGTCTCATCGACCTGTTTGATCAGGCCATCCAAGAGGCACTGCACCTTCGTCCCGCCTACGGCATCACCATCCTCTCCCTTGTCCCTTCAATGTTGGTGGCTGCAGCAAGGAGCATGGGGATGGGGCCAACCCTCTCAAACAACAACCAAAAAACCAGGATGGACAGGATTGCCGAGTTCGTGGAGGACAATATCCACCGCAATCTCTGCCCAGCTGATATTGCCGCCTATCTCAACCTGAGCGAGAAGCAAGTCAGCCGTATCGTCTTCGCCTCTGAAGGGTACTCAACAAAACGGTTCATCATCCTCGCTAAACTTGAACAAGCAAAGAACATGCTTTCCAATCCCTCCTACAGTATCAACGAGATAGCAGAGGAACTGGGGTATTCCACCACCAGCTACTTCACTACGGTCTTTCGAAAGAACGAGGGGGTAACCCCTGGAGCATATCGCGAGAAAGTATTCGCTAAACTCACTTCTTATCATACATAAATGTCTAAAAATTTACAAATAGAAAATGTATTTTTAGATAAAAATTAATACTCAAATAATATTTTTTTGTTCTATAGACAAGATTTATCTATACAATTGTCTATAAATACCCAATAAAATGTCCATTTTCTTACATTTTTAACATTTTTTGTTTGTCTATTTTTTACAATCCATGATATCCTATGGGTACATCAGGATACGAACCATGATTGGTACATGAGAACTATCAGAGACTAAAACAAGGAAGGACAATGGACAGGCAACACGTCAGGCAAATAAAAAAACACAGAATCTTCTATCTGTTATTCATCCCCATTGCTCTCTATTTCATCCTCTTCACCTACTATCCGTTCTTTCGCGGGTTGATTATGAGCTTCCAGGAGAACCGTCTCATTGGGAATCGACCGTTTGCAGGACTTGAAAACTACAAGCTGGTCCTCAGTGATCCATCCTTCCTTGCCTCAATAGTCAACTCACTCATTATTGGATTTTCGGACATGGTGCTCTACTTCTCCCTGGCATTGCTCTTTGCCTTGGTACTGAACGAAGTCACCCACAAAAACCTCAAGCAAGGAATCCAGACGATAGCCTACCTTCCCTATCTCTTCAGCTGGGCAGTCATAGGAGGTGTATGGGCACTGATATTCGACCTTGATGGACTGGTCAATCAATTCCTTGGGTTCTTCGGAACAGAACCAATCTTCTTCCTGGCTACCCCTGCCTACGCCCGTCCCCTGATCATTGCCATGGGTGTTTGGAGATCCATCGGGTACTTTGCCCTCCTCTTTACGGTAGCCATCATGAATATAGACCAGCAGCTCTTCGAAGCGGCCAGAATCGATGGCGCAAGCAGGATGATACAGATCAGGAAGATCATCGTCCCATCCCTTATGCCTACCATGAAGACCATCATCGTACTGCTCTCCATAGGTGTGCTGACCCACTTTGATGAGATTTATGTCATGGTGAACCCAGCAAACAGGAGCCTTATCAGCACCTTGTTGCTCTATGTATATGAGAATGGCATTCTAAACTTCCGCACCGGTACAGCCAGTGCGGGAGCCACCCTGGTGATGATAGGAACACTCCTTTTCACCGCCCTGATCCGGCGTCTGACCGAGTATGACAAGGAGTAGGACGATGAAGCACACATTGAGCAAACAAGACAGACTCCCAACAGCAGTACGTGTTTTCAATGTCCTGATGTTGGTATTTATAGTCATACTGATGGGTTTCCCGATGCTTAACGTCCTAGCGGTATCGCTCTCCACCCAGGCAAACAGCGATTCCCCGGGAATGGTGCTCTGGCCAAATCCTCCTACCTTTGAAGGATACTCATTCATCTGGAAGTACACCAATCTTGCAAAGCCCTTCTTCAATACAGTCTATGTGTCAGTTGTTGGAACGATATTGCATGTAATCATGGCCTCCTTGGCAGGATATATTCTCTGCCAACCAAACCTGCCTTTGAAGAAGTCCATGACAACCTTCATCCTCCTGACCATGACAGTGCCCTATGAACTGACCATGATCGGTATTTACGCGGTCAACAAGGATCTGGGTCTGATCAACACCTATAGTGGACTTATCGTGAATGGAATGATCAGCGGCTTCAGTGTTTTCCTGATGAGAAACTACTTCCAGGCCATTCCTCAGAGTTTGGCAGAGTCAGCACGAATCGACGGGGCTTCTGAACTGAGAATTTTCTCTTCCATCTACCTGCGGCTCGCAGTGAGTGGAATCCTAACCATAGGTACCCTGGAACTGATCAGGAGATGGAACAACATTACCATCACCGTAACCCTGATCAGTGACATGAAGAAATGGACACTTCCGGTTGTCCTGCGCTTCATCCTCTTCGACCAGACAAGTACCAGTGGTACGAGCTATATTTTTGCGAACGCCAAGATGGCTGCGGTGGTGCTCACTGCCCTGCCTCTTGTAGTGCTATATTTCTTTACCCAATCGTTCTTCTCCAGTGGAATTATGATTGGTTCGATCAAGGAGTGATGATCCCACACAAGGTGGAATCATGCTGAAATACCGAATAATGATATCCAATAAGGAGGAATCATATGAACAAGAAACGAATGATTGTCGGATTGCTGGTCTTACTGATGATCAGTCTTGGACTCTTTGCCCAAGGGCAGATGGACAAGAGTGATGTTGAGGTAAAGGTCCTGGCAGGGGTAACAGGCGGAAAAGATGAGGCAGAGAACAAGCTCTTCGAGGAAGAGATGGAGAAGGCAACCGGCCTGAACATCTCCTGGGAGAAGGTTCCCTCGGGCTATGACCAAGTTCTGATGCAGAAACTTGGTGCAGGCGAGGAGTACGACTTGGTCTACCTCAATCAGTTCCAGATGTACACCTTGGCAAAGCAGGGAGCATTGACCGATCTTACTGATCGGATCCAGGGCTCCTCGGTCTATGCTGAGAATGTCGACAAGGCTGAGCTTGAGAAGATTGCTCTCAACGGCAAGTACTATGCAGGCTTCAACAAGCTTGAGGTTTTCCCCTTGGTGAATGTCAACAAGGCCATCACCGACAAGGTAGGAATTGACCTCGATTCACTGGATACCCTGGATGAGTACTATCGCATGCTCAAAGAGGTGAAGACCTACATGGAGACCAAGGAAGGTAGGAAGCCCTACTACCCGTTCTTCACGTATATGCCGGACATCTGGGATCTCCAGCCATGGTTCAGCTCGGTTGGTCTGAGACGTGGTGTTTTCGTCGATGAGAGTGGAAAGAAGTATGCTCCCTATGTAGATCCAGCAGCAAAGCCGGTATGGCAGTGGCTTGCAAAGCTCTACAAGGAAGGTCTGATGGATCCTGCATCCTTCACGGGAAAGACAGGAGATATGCGTAGCAAGATGTGGCAGAGCCAGGATATCGTCATGGACGTAGACTGGGCTGCTTGGACCGGGCTTTACAACAACAATGCCAATACTGCCGGTACCTATCCAGACAAGGTCAATGTTGTTGGTCTCCCTGGAACAAAGGGTCCCGATGGCACCTATCTGCTGGAACAGGGAGGAGCATCCCTGTGGGCAATCCCATCCAATGCAAAGAATCCTGATGAAGCATTCAAGATTCTTGAGCATATGGCAACTGCAGAAGGAGGCTTGTTGCTCTCCGCCGGTATCGAGGGTCACGACTATGTCATGAAGGATGGCAAGATCGAGTACACCGAGATCGGAAAGGCACACGCAAAAGACCATGGGGCACCGTTCCCAATCTCCACCAAGTTTGATCTCTCCCTTCTGGGCAAGATGAATCCTGGCGTACTTGAGTCAGTTGCAATCGGACAAAGAGCCGACGTTTCCGTTGCCCCCATGGGATACGCAAACGGAGAGTTGGACGCACGCAAGTACTATGATATCATGAGCAAGTGGATGACAGACTGCATCATGGGCAAAACCAGTGCAGATATGGCCATCCAGGGAGCTGAGAAAGAGCTTCGTGCAAATGGTCTCATCGACTAAGCTGCGTAATACGTAGCACATGCAGGGCGCAGCATCATGCTGCGCCCTCTTTAAAAGGATATATATATGGAAGCATTGAGGATTTCCCGGACCTTTACTCATCAAGAGCAGCAACAGTATACTCGCTTACCGTTCACTGTACCTGAAGGCATTGAAAGCATTGAATTATCCTACAGCTACCAACGTTACAAGCAAGAAGCTATGAGGTTGGGGATTGCAAAACAGGAGATGAACATTATCGACCTTGGCCTCTTCGATCCCAGTGGCATGGTCCGTGGATGGTCAGGAAGCGAGCAGAGCGATGTATTTATTTCTGCATCCAAGGCAAGTCCTGGATATAAGCGAGGACACATAGAACCTGGTAGATGGGAAGTTGCACTGGGTATTTACAAGGTTACCGATCAGGTAGAAGTTGCCATAACCATCAAAATGCAGGAAAAGAAACGTCGCTGGTTCAAGGGAGACCTCCATATGCACACCAAGAACAGTGATGGAATCTACACAACAAGGGAGGTCATCACGTATGCCAAGCACGCAGGTCTCGATTTCATAGCACTAAGTGACCACAACAACACCCAACAAAACCAGGAGATTGGAAATCCAGAGGGGATTACCGTTCTTCCTGCAATGGAGTATACCAACTACCGGGGACATGCAAACTTTTTCTTCCCGGATATCGAGGAATTCTCCCAGAATCCCCTCTCCAATACCCGTGAGGAGCTCATTTCCACCCTACAAGCGGCACAAGACCGGTCTGCCTTGGTGAGCATCAATCACCCCTTTGACACGAACTGTCCTTGGCTTTGGGGATTTGATCTGCCATTTACCCATGTTGAGGTATGGAATGGATTCTTCAAGGATTCTGACAGGAAAGCGGTAGTATGGTGGCGTGAACAGCTAAAGGAAGGAAATCATTTGGTTGCAGTTGGAGGATCTGACACCCATCGCATTGAACAGGGAAGAAGCTTTGGAACACCCACAACCTATCTTTATGCACTTTCAGATGGGAGGGAAGACCTGCTGGAGGCCTTACAGGAAGGGAGGGTATCCATCTCCGCCAATGCCGGTGCAGCACAACTGGACCTTGTCATTGCCGATGCACATATTGGACAAACCATCCCATACCAGGAAGGACTGAGTGCAAGCGTTCTTGTCTATGATGCAAAAGAGGGAGACAGGATCGTACTGTACAGCGATAGAGGGGAAGAGAGAAGCTGGGTATCTGAGTATGCAGGAACACTTTCACTCCCCTTTTCAGTGGAGAGACGAAAGTTCTACCAGGCAGAGCTCTATCGTGGAACGCTGGGCATGGACCTGCTTTGTGCGATGACCAACCCAATTTATTGCAGCTGAGCGGTCGACTCACGTACAATAAAGGTGAATGGGAGGGAGATACTCAACGGGAACCGGTTCTTGCTGGTGATCAGGGAGTGCAGAAGCGCGACAGCAGTCTGCCCCATCTCCACCATCGGTTGGGCAATGGTGGTAAGCCGTGGAAGGGAGAATGATGCTAGTTCGATGTTGTCAAACCCTACTACCGAGACATCATCGGGGACCCGCATCCCGCTATCGGCAAGCATTCTCATTGCCCCCAGGGCCAACTCATCAGTGACAGCGAAGACAGCAGTAAAGGGTACCTTGCGATTGAGCAGTTCCTGCAACCCTTTGGCCCCTCCCTCCATATTGTAGGTATCCGCTGAAACCACCAGGGATGCATCAAACGACAAGGAAGCCGACTCCAAGGCATTCGTATACCCCTCAAGGCGCTGGGAGGGGAAGCTGTATTTCGTACCTCCGATGAAGGCAATTCTTCGGTGTCCCAGATGTATCAGATGATTCACTGCTGTGCGGGCAGCCTCTTCTTCACTGATATGAATTGAGGTTGCTTTCCAGCCGCTTCTCTCGAATGTAGCCAGTACGGTAGGAATTTTATTCTCCTGCAGATACTGCTGGAACTCTGAAAGCTCAATCTCATGCAGGATTATGATCCCATCAAGCCGTTCAGCCTTCAATCGTTTCAGACAAGCCCTCTCCCCTTCCAAGTCTGTGGAAGCGAAATAGAAACTGGTGTGATAGCCAAACTGTTCCAGGTGATGTTCGATGGTGCTGAAGAGCTGTCGTTGGAACATATTGAAGGTGCCCGGCATCACAATACCCACAGTGGAGGTATGCTTGCTGACCATATCCCGTGCTGCTCGATTGGGAACATATCCGGTCTGCTTAATTGCATCAAGGATTTTTGCTCGCTTGTCCGCACTCACACATGTCCTGTCATTGAGCACCCGTGAAACTGTTGAAACCGAGACTCCTGCCATCCTAGCAATATCTTTGATACTAACCATGCAAACATCCTGTATACTGGTATGGTGTTTGGTATCATACCGTGCGACAAGCCTTTACTACAAGTACATTTCTCGTAAATTCATTATAGCATGTACAGCTTCTTCCCATGACCGGGCGGGACTCAGCTCAAAAGCGAATACCCCTTCATACCCCTGCCCTGCCATATGACTGAGAACTTTTGGGTAGTGAATCTCTCCGGTCCCAGGTTCATGACGACCTGGATGGTCTGCAATATGGACATGCCCCACATACTTCCTATAGCGGTCATAATTGTTGCACAAATTCCCGCACTCAATTTGCATATGGTACAAGTCATACAACAGCTTGATGTTGGGCGAATTCACCACTTGCACGACATGAGCTGCATCATGGAGAGTATGCAACAGATTCCCTGGATGGTCGACATGCCGATTCAATGGCTCCAAGACACAGGTTATCCCTTCTCTCTCTGCATAGGGAGCCAAGGCAAGCAAGGTCTTGACCATGTTCATGGAGAGCCTGGAAATAGGAACTGCATCGTAGGCATCGACCACATTCCCACCCAGTAGGGCATTCGAGTGAATCACCACCAGGGATGAACCCACCATCTTCGCGGACTCGAAGGAGGCTCTTGCATAATCGACATACCCTTTGAGGTGACTATCGTCACAGAGTGAGTATTCACTCCCATCCCCTGAAAGGGAACTTACAAAAAGCCCCAAGGCTTCACATCGTTGCCTGATTTCATGCAAGTCCTTGTCCTCCCAGGACCAGAACTCAATTGCATCAAACCCCGCCTCTTTCGCATTCTCGATACGATCAAGGAATGGCTCATTATTGTGAAGCATCTCTATATTGGATGAAAATCGTATCATACCCTTACTCCCAGCATCTTGGCATTGCTGCCTTGAGAAGCTCAATCGACTTGGTGACCCCCGTGATCTGATCCATGGTCATATCTTCCATCTCCAAACTGATTGGTCCATCATAGCCTACCATGGCCAGCACACTGAAGAACTCCTTCCACCATGAAAGGTCATGCCCATAGCCAAGGGCAACGTAGTTCCAACTCCTTGTTGCATACGCCTCGATGGGTTGGGTGTCAAGAAGCCCCCTAACCTGGAACTGTCCTTCTTCAATGCGGACATCCTTTGCATGCACATGATAGATCATAGGCCCCAGGGAGCGTGCCATCGCCCTTGGATCCCCACCCATCCAGAAGAGATGGCTGGGATCGAGATTCATACCAATCATGGGTCCTACCGCTTCACGTAACTGCTTGAGAGTATCTGCATTGTATACCAACTGCGATCCATGATTCTCCAGAGCAATCGCCTCAATGTTGCAGTCCTGAGCTCGCTTGATCAACGAGTGCCAAGAGGGTATGAGCCGCTCTCTCCACTGCCAATCAAGCATCTGCAGGTTCTCAGGCGGCCAGCTGGTGGTAATCCAGTTTGGGCTTGCATCTTCTTCACAGGCACCAGGCAATCCGCTCATCATTACAATTTTCTTCACCCCGAGCAAAGACGCCAAGGTGAAGGTCTTATGCACAAGAAGCAGGTGTCTTGCTCCCAAGGCATTTGGCGCAAGGTGATTCCCACTGCAGTTCAGTGCAGAGATAGAGAGTCCATATTCACGCAGTACACCAAGAAATTCCTGTCGTGCATCAGGTGACTCAATGAGGGTATCAAGGTGCAGGTGTGGGGCCTTTGACCAGTTACCTGTTGCAAATTCCAACTGCTGGATACCCATCTCCTTGGCTTTCTTGACCATATCAAGAAATGGCAAGCAAGAAAGGGCATCAGTCATAAGGGAGAGTGTCATCATGCTAGTGCTCCTGATAGAGTGGGGGTTTCTCAATTCTCTCAATAGGACAGACAGTCCCCTGTTTCAATGCCTTAGCGGCTGTTTCAGTCGTTAAAAGTGCCATATACCCATCCCAGGCATCAGCTCCCTTGAAGGGGCGGTCCTCTGTTATACTGGCAGCCCACTGCTGCATCTCCAGAACATAGGAACGGGCAAAATACTGACGGAAATCATCAGTAATGTGTCCCATCTGCCTACCGGCATGCTTTATGGTGGTACGTTGTACGGGATTGGACTGTACCGTACCCTCCTGGCATACCACCTGCAGGGATACTTCATACCCGTATGCGGCATTTACATAGATTTCTGCCAGGGCACGACTTCCCGATTCCATGAGTATATTCATGATCAGAAGGTCACATGCATCATCATCCAGGGAGTCCCGCGATTTAATCCCAGAGCAAAAGACTTCCTTTGGTTCCGAATTCAGGATCCAACGTGCAGAATCAACATCGTGACCAGCACTGTTGTTGAGAATGAATGGACCGGAATTGTGGTACATTGCCTGTGGGTTGCGGTGCTCACCTTTCCAGAGAAGGGGACGAGCGAGGGTTTTTTCATCAATCTCTTGCTTTACAGAGGTGTGGTGTGGATCAAATCGTCTATTGAATCCGACGCTGACAAGTTTCTTTCCTATTGATTGTTCAAGGGCAATGATCTCCCTGATTTCAGCTACACTGCTTGCCAATGGTTTCTCACAGAAGACCGGCTTTCCCAGTGTAAGGGCATGCATGACGTACTGGGCATGGGTCGAATCAGGGCTGGCTATCACCACAGCATCCACTTCCTCGATCAGGTGCGTGGGATCGGTGAAACACTTCTGGCATGACACCTCCTGGGCAAGTGAGTGCATCCGTTTCTCATCCACATCGGCCAAGGCCGCAACGCTCACAGCCTGACTACTTTCAAAGAGCGTACGTACATGGCTTGCTCCCATTCCTCCGGTTCCAATCACCCCGACGGTCATCTTCTTGGACATGCTGCCATCCTTTGTCAACAAAGGGCCCTCAAATGAGAGCCCTTTGTTTCAATCGATCTACTGCAAGGCGTCCAAAGCTGCCTGTGCATTCTCCTTGGTGATGATGTCAACACCACTATCAATGCGCTTGTCAATGGTTTCGCCATTGGCGGCCTTGATTGCATACTCAACACCCAGATATCCCATTGCCTCAGGCTTCTGAGCAGCGGTGCCGAACAAGCCTCCTTCAATGATGGACTCAAGAGCACTCTTGTTACCATCAGTTCCAAGGACCAAGGCATCCACGCCAACCTGCTGCAATGCACGCAGAGCACCAAGAGCCATCTCATCGTTTGAGCAGAATACTGCGTCGATGTCGGCATTGCCCTGCAGAATGTTCTGCATTACGGTGTAGGCACGTTCACGATCACTGTATCCCGGCTGACGGGCTACAATCTCAAAACCTGCTTCCTTGAAGACATCCTCAGCACCATCAGCACGCTGTGTGGTGGTGGGGTTTCCAGGAGCACCTTCGATAACCACAGCCTTGCCTGATCCGCCCAGCGCATCAACCATGGCTTTTGCTCCCATCTGTCCGGCAACATAGTTCTCGGTACCGATGAAGGTATCAAAGTTGTCAAATCCGTCGGCCATCGGGGTATCAACCAGAATCACAGGGATTCCCTGGTCTTTTGCCCTATTGACCACATTAACTGCCGTGGGAGGCTGGCTTGGTGAGAATACCAAGGCTACAGGATTTGCAGTAAGTGCATCCTGAACCATGTTGATCTGCTGCTCCACTGCATCCTCTGTGGGAGGCCCGAGCTTGATCAGTTCAACATCGTACTCTGCTGCTGCTTCCTCAGCGCCATTGACAACTCTCTGCCAATACTCACTACTGAGCGTCTTCAAAACGACAGCAACTTTCATCTTGCCGGAGTCAGCAGTCTCCTTCTGCCCCTGTGCAAACAGTCCCACCTGACTGGCAATCAAAACGAGAGCCAACAGAATCATCATTGTCTTTTTCATGGAATCCTCCTTTTAGGTCATGAAATAACATATTCTATTTCAAGGGAAACAACGTATCCCTTATATTCCTGCAATCTACCATTACTTCTGCACTGGAGCTGACTTCTGCCTGATTACATCGAGGTATACAGCCAAAATGATGACAACACCAATAGCTACCGTCTGATAGGCGGAGTTGACATTCAGCAGGTTCAACCCGTTACGCAGAACCGCAATGATCAGAACACCAATTACCGTATTGAGAATCTTGCCAACACCACCACTGAAGCTGGCTCCACCGATGATTACCGCTGCAATTGCATCAGTCTCATAGTCGGTACCGGCCAAGGGGTATGCTGCGTTTACCCGGCCAACAAGCAGAAGCCCTGCAAGAGCTGCAAAGAATCCACTCAAGGAGTAGACGATCAACAACACCCTGTGCACGTTGATCCCGCTCAGGCGGCTTGCTTCAACATTCCCCCCTACAGCATAGATATGACGCCCGGTACTGGTGCGGGTCATGAAGATGAACATAATGCCGTATACCACTGCTACGAGAATGACACTGGCTGGAACAGGGCCCAGGGAACCACTGCCGAAATACTGAATGGAAGGGGCAAACCCACTGATAGGCTGGGCGGCAGTGACAGCCAGGGCGAGACCACGGGCAATCATCTTCGTGCCCATGGTGGAGATGAAGGGGTGTGGCAGTCTCAGCTTGGTCAGCAGGATTCCGTTGAAGAATCCAATCAAGGTACCCACAGCAAGGGCAAGCAGTATTGCCATTATGGGATTCATCTGCATGTTCACCCCGAAGATACCCAGCATCATAATGGAGATAGCCAGGATTGAACCAATTGAAAGATCAATACCAGCTGTCAGGATGGCGAGGAACTCACCAACAGAGATGATCGCACTTACCGTTGCCTGAGAGAGGACGTTCGTGAGGTTTGCCACGGTAAGGAAGCGAGGAGAGAGAATGCTTATAATTACACAGAGCACAATCAGGCTCAGCATAATACCGAGGCTTCCCCGTTTCTTGCCCTTCTTCACTTTCTCTACCACTTCACTCTGTGATGCTTCCAATGCGTTTCCCTTCTGTTGTTCTTCCGATTGTTTCTTTTTCATACTTCAGTCTTCCATTCATCTATCGTTATTGGTTTATGCAATCTCATCGACTCGTTGGCAGCAAGCGCAATTTCCATGGCTTTTACCCCATCACCGACTCCTACCTGGGGTGCATCCTTGTTTGAGGCAACATCCTGTACAAATTGTGTCACTTCTTTCAGATATGCGTCCTCAAATCGTTCCAAGAATCCCTGCACCGACACTTGGCATGTACCCTCACCGGCATGCACGGAAAGTCCTTGTCTTTGTACACTGCCGATACTCAAGGCGCCTTCACTGCAGACAATCTCAGTGCGGACATCGTATCCATATTGGCTGTTGCGGCTCCCTTCAAGGGAGGCAACTTTGCCATTGGCAAACGTCAGGTCAATATTCACATGGTCAATATCGCCAATCTCACCAAGCTCGGGATACCGCAGAACCGCTCCACGAGCGTATACTTCTGTTACCTCAGATCCAAAGAACCAACGGCATAGGTCGATATCATGCACACACAGGTCCATGATCAACCCCCCACTGGTCTTCGCGAATGCAATAGGGGGACATCCCGGATCCCGGCTTATGCATTGCACCGATATCGCCTCTCCAATCTTCCCACCTGCTATCGTGTTCTTCGCTTGTACATAGGCAGTGTCAAAGCGGCGCATGAACCCAAGTTGCACGAAGGCATGCTTCTCATTGGTGAGCTCGTCCAGAGATACCGCTTCCTTCCAGTCCAAAGAGAGTGGCTTCTCAAGGAAAGCGGGCTTACCAGATAGGATGGTATCCTTGAGCACCTG
Source organism: Sphaerochaeta sp. (assembly GCA_050252715.1). Classification (GTDB taxonomy): domain Bacteria; phylum Spirochaetota; class Spirochaetia; order Sphaerochaetales; family Sphaerochaetaceae; genus Sphaerochaeta. Next base: position 19,162 of record JBFWKK010000049.1, read on the forward strand.
TCCATGACTGCTTGTGGATGAGGCGATCACCACTGCATCAACATCATCCCGATCCAGGATATCCTGATATGTACGATACTGCTTCACCGTAGGATGGTCTTTAGAGAAACGATCAAGAGACGCTTGGCTGACATCACTGACCCCTACAAGCTCAGCCTGGGGGATACCTCCAGCAAGGTTTGCTGCATGCCGATATCCCAGACGCCCCAATCCAATTACTGCACATCTAAGCTTTTCCATTCATGCCACTCCTAAATGGGATAGCCGCTCGCGGCGTACATGATTTTTTCGTTGCTGAACTCATCACGCTCAAGCTCTCCCATTATCTTTCCTTCGTGATAGACGATGATCCTGTCAGCCATGCCCATACACTCATCCATCTCGGAGCTGATCATTATCACTGCTTTTCCCTTGGAAACCAGGTCATTGATCAAGTTGTAGACTTCAATTTTTGCCCCTACATCGATTCCCCTCGTTGGTTCATCAAATATGAAGACATCCGACTTGCTCAGGAGCCACTTGGCAAGAACCACCTTCTGCTGGTTCCCCCCACTCAACTGCCCTGCAAGGGTGGTGACATTGGGAACCTTGATCCTGAGACTCTTTACCATCTCCTTTGCGGTATCTTTCATCTTCAAGAGATCCAGAAATGGCTTCTTGGTCTTGAACTGCATCAGGTCCACCAAGGTGGTATTGAACTCCACGGTCTGCAA
>JBFWKK010000050.1:0-19320 GCA_050252715.1 Sphaerochaeta sp.
CGCTCTTCCGATCTGGATTCAAGCTTCTCCCAGGATTCTGAAAGATCAGCTGAATATCCTTCAGGGTCTCCTTGGTACGTTTGTTCCAAGCAATGGAGATGTCGGTATCTTCATAGAGGATTCTCCCCTTTGAAGGTTTGAACAAACCGCTGACCATATGGCCAGTGGTGGACTTGCCACAACCAGACTCACCAACAATACCCAAGATTGAGTGAGGCTTCAGGGTGAAGTCAACTCCGTTGACCGCATACACCTTTCGCCGTGTCCCATAGATCTTGTGCAAATCCTCAATCTTCAAGAGATCGCGTTCACTGTCGAAATCTGGGTCATCTTTTCTCTTGGTTGGAGTAAGACGAGCCTTCAGCTTATCAGGGACATCTTCTGCATAGGCACGGTCACAAGCTGCAAAGTGGTTCTCACCTATCTTCTTGGTCCCATACTCACTGATGCAGGTATCATTCCGTTTGTCGCAACGGTCTGCAAAGGGACAACCTCCCTCATTGGCACCACGTTTTCTTACATATCCTGGAATGGTATTGAGTTTTGTTTTTTCCTTCACTACCCCACCACGAGGCATGCAGTTGATCAAGGCACGGGTATAGGGGTGTACAGGATTCTCAAAAATCTGCTGTTTTGGACCACTTTCCACAATCTCGCCGCTGTACATGACTACAATATTGTCAGCTACCTTGTTGATAACACCAATATCATGGGAGATGTACATCATTGACATTTTCAATCTATCCCGGAGTTCTGCGATGGAGTCAAGAATGACAGCCTCTGTAGTGACATCCAAGGCAGTTGTCGGTTCGTCAAGAATCATCAGATCAGGCTTGCAAAGCAATGCCATCGCTATACAGATTCTCTGTTGGATCCCTCCGCTTACCTGGTGAGGATAGCGTTTTACAATTCCCTTTGGATCACCCAGGTTCATCAGCTCCAAGGCTTCCAATGTTGCCTTTCTTGCCTTACTCTTGTTCAGCTTCTGGTGGTGCATCCCCACCTCATCCAACTGAAACCCAATGGTGAGGGAGGGATTGAGAGAGGAGTATGGGTTTTGGAAGACCATGGCAATCCTATTGCCACGATAGATCTCCATCTCCTTCTCTGATTTGGCGAGCAAATCCTCACCTTTGAAGCGAATGGATCCGTCGACTTCAGCATTACTGGCAAGATAGCGCATGACCGTGAACGAAAGAGTACTCTTTCCACAGCCCGACTCACCGATAATGCCAATCGATTCATTATACCCCAAATTCAGGGATACATTGTTGACCGCAGAGAAGGTTCCATCAAAGGTGCTGAAGCGTACATTGAGGTTTTCAATTTCTAAAATGTTATCGTTCATGTATCAATACCTTACTGACAAAGTCAGAGAAAATTGAGATGGCAATCACCAAGGAAGCGATAGCCAATGCCGGGAAGAGAACCGCCCAAGGAGCTTGTGCGATGATTGGCTTGTTCTCAATAACCATCATACCCCAGTCTGGGGTGGGAGGTTGCAATCCAACTCCCAAGAATCCCAAGGAGGCTACCATCATGATCGAATAAGCAAATCTTGCAGTTGCCTCTACGATGATCGGGCCCATGGTATTGGGAAGTATCTCGACAAACATGATATACAGGTGGTTCTCACCACGGATACGCGCTGCCGATACATACTCCTGACTTTTCTCCGTCAACAATACGCCACGTGAAACACGAGCTGTTGCCGGTACAAAGGCTATGGATACAATGATGGTCAAGCTTACAATGCTGGAATCACCAAGAATACCCAGAATAACCATGGAAAGCACCAAGGGAGGAATTGCCATGAGGATATCCATTGCCCTGAGAAACGCTGCATCGATCTTTCCACTGAAATATCCAGCTGAAAAACCCAACAGAATTCCTATAAGGGTTGAAAATATGGACGTCAGCAGAGCAACTGAAAGAATTGAACGACTTCCATAGACTATCCTCGAGAGAATGTCACGACCAAGACTGTCTGTTCCAAGGAAATGCCCATTTTCACCAGGCTCTGCCATTTGGTGATCAGAGTCCATCTCGGTATGGGTGAATGAGATCATAGCTGGACCGACAAAGGCAGCTATTAACCAGAATACAATAATGGCAATACCAACCATGGCCAGGGGACTTTTCTTCAATTGATAGAGGAAATATTTCATTTCTGGCCTCCTTGGTATCGGATTCTCGGGTTGAGATAACTGTACATTATGTCGGTAATCATGGTTGAGAGTGAGTAGATAACGGTAATCAAGAGCACACAAGCCTCAATCAGCGGCACGTCGCGTGTCTTGATGGCAGTCATCAAGAGAGATCCCATGCCAGGGAACCCGAACAGGGTCTCAACTACAACAAGTCCACCAAAGAGCCAGCCCATATTCATCCCAATAATGGTGATGGTAGGAAGCATTGCGTTCTTCAATGCGTGTCGGAAAATGACATAGTTGCGAGGCATCCCCTTCAAGGTAGCTGCCCGGATGTAATCAGAGTTCATGACACTGATCATACTGGAGCGCTGCATCCTGGAGATGTAACCAAACATTACAAAAGTAATGGAAAGCGCAGGGAGAATAACGATATTCAGATTTCGCCAGATGCTCTCACCAATGGGAATGACACTTGTTATGGGAAACCACTCAAGTTGCACAGCAAACACCGTGATAAGAATAACCCCGGAGACAAACTCAGGAAGAGCCATGGTTGCCAATCCAAAAAATGAAATGATTGAATCCGTTGGTTTCTTTTCCTTCACGCCTGCCAGTACCCCAAAGAAGATGGAAAGGGGAACAAACATCAAAAACGCGGTAAGCGCAAGAATGACTGAGTGACCTACCCTTCTCCAAAGAATGGAGTTGATGGATACACCCTGCATATAAATTGATTCACCCAAATCACCGACCACTACGCCGCTGATCCACCGTCCATAGCGTTCCAGCAAGGGATCATTCAATCCTCTCGCCTCACGCAGCGCCGCTACGGCTTCCTCTGTTGCGCTCTGGCCCAGAATCATCTGCGCGACATCACCCGGCATGATTTCTACAAGCAGGAAGATGACAAACGACATGACGACCAGGGTCGCAATAAGCGACCCCAGACGACGAAGAACCATTTGTACTAATCTATTCATAGAATATCCATATACTTATACTGCGGAAGCATGGTAAGCGGCTGCCGGTAATCAAGAACACGGTCATTGATTGCCACCAGATACGGAACCTGAACATTGATCAGAGCACCATTTTCGTAGAACCAATCCTGGAGCTCATGGTAGTATGCAGTACGTTTCTCGCTATCAGCTTCACTGGAAATCTTGTCAATGAGATCATTGACCACAGGTTCGTCCATGTGGGACTCATTCCAGGAACCACCACCCTTGAAAGCAAGTGCCAACAACATGGATGGGTCAATACGACCACCCCAACCAGTGATGGAGAGGGGAACATTCAACCAGTACTGGGAGAGATAGATGTCACGGGTGAAACCCTTGAGCTCAATATCAATTCCAGCTTCTGCTGCCAATTCCTTGATGGTCTGGCTCAATTCCTTACCGAACGGGTGATCAGATGCATAGTACAGTTCAGTGCTCAACCCATTAGGATACCCAGCATCAGCAAGCAACTGTTTTGCCTTGGCAATGTTTCTCTCACGCAGCGGCATATCCTTATGCTCGGCAAGAAGGTTCATGATAGGAGTCTCATCATAGAAAACACCATCATTGATATCCATCTGAGCAACACTACGGGCGATTACCTGCGGATCCATCGCATACTTCAATGCAAGACGGACACGATTGTCATCGAACGGAGCCTGATCAGTACGCATGGAGATAAAGCGCTGTTCCTGATACGGAGAGATGACTGAAAGACCATCAATTTCATCAAGACGTTGCTTGATAACCGGTGTTACATAGGGAACTACGTCTACACGGTCGGATTCCAGCATCGAGATTCCAGCATCCTTGTCAGCAACAAAATAGATGGCAATACGATCAATTTTTGGAAGTCCTTCTGCCCAGTAGTTCGGATTCTTGTCCATAACCACCGATTCCTTGGGGATATACTGACTCAGTACATATGGACCGGTGCCCATTGGCTTTGATTCACCAAGGGAGGCATAGTCATACTCACTGGAAAGAATTGCCATATTGTAGTCGGTCAACTGGTAGACAAAGGTCGGCCTTGGCTCCTTGAGTGTAACCTCAAGAGTGTGATCGTCTACCACGCGAACAGATTCCATGACCTCGAAATCAGCTTTCTTGAGATGTCCAAGACCTGGGTCCTGGGTTCTCTCGAGGGTGAACTTTACATCTTCAGCAGTAAAGTCTGAACCATCATGGAACGTAACCCCTTCTCTCAGCTTGAAGGTCCATACCTTACCAGTATCGGTTTCCCAACTGGTTGCAAGAACCGGATCCAAAGCGCCGGACTCTGTGTTGATCTCAACCAAATACTCATACATGGCAGAGTTCATCTCGAATGTCTGGCCATCCCAGACACCAGGGGTAATCAAGCCGGGAACTTGCCCAGCTACACGAATCTGTTTAATGGGAGCCTCTTCTTCAGCATCTCCCCCTGCAAATACCATCATGGGTACAGCAAGCAAAAGTAATACCAGTATTGTAGGTAATGTACGTCGCATAATTCCTCCTCAAAGTTGTTTGAATCTAGACGTTCTCTTGTCGGCGGGATTCCGTGGGGAATCCAATTATTTCCGTTCTACAGGTGTATCGTGCAGCCACTGCACGTACCATAGTTTTTGAATCTCCTGTATCCGACAACTCTATTAAACAATTAAAGTTGGCACTTTGTCAAGAAACATGCTATAATTATTTGCTATTAGCAATATTTACAACGTTCTTCTCTTCGTACAATCCCTCCCATACAAACAGATTACCACCATATTGCTAGGATACAAGAGTTTTCCCCGGCGTTCTTGACGATTTGTGTATTTCACAATTTTGTTGCGGATATGCAATCTTTGTTTGAAAGAACACTTGCACTTCATGTATACTATAACAAGCAATTATTTGTGAGGAGGATCACGAAATGAAACGATTTTGTATCGTATTGGCACTATTGCTTGTATCCAGTCTTGCCTTTGCTGCCGGTACTGCTGAAATGGCAAAGGCCGATGCTGGATTAAACATTGCAATCATTACAACCCCCAGCGGTGTAGATGATGGTTCTTTCAACCAGGACAACTACAATGGTATTTTGGCATTCATAGAAGAACAACCGGAAGCACAGGTTACCGCTATCCGCGAACCCAGTGGGGATGTCGCAGCAGCATTGAAAGCAGCAGCTGATGTCGTTGCCGAGTACGATGTACTGGTCTGTACAGGGTTCCAGTTTGCAGGAATCGGCGAGTTGGCAAAGGAAAATCCTGAGACCAAGTTCATCTTGGTGGATACCTACCCCACTGATGCTGAGGGAAATACGATTGAACTTCCCAATGTCTATGCAATGACTTTTGCAGAGCAGGAAAGTGGATTTTTCGCCGGAGTAGCGGCCGCCCTTGAAACAAAGACAAACAAGGTAGCGGTTGTAAATGGTGTTGCCTACCCTTCCAATGTGAATTATCAGTATGGATTTGAGTGTGGCGTTATCTATGCCAATGAGAAGCTGGGCACTGATGCATCAATCGTTGAACTCGCCAGTCAGGCAGGTACCGATGTAACCGGTGCAAATGTAGGGGGAAACTATGTCGGTTCCTTTGCTGATGAGGCTACAGGAAAGGTCATCGGACAGCAGTTGCTCTCTCAGGGTGTTGATATCGCCTTTGTAGCAGCTGGAGCAAGTGGCAATGGGGTATTTACTGCTGCCAAGGAGAGTAATGGAAAATTGCATGTCATTGGTTGTGATGTCGACCAGTGGGATGATGGAAAAGTAGGAAATGACAACATCATCCTCACCAGTGTTCTGAAAGTGATGAGTTTGAATGTCCACCGCACCCTTTCCAGAATTCAGGAAGGCACCTTTGAAGGAGCCAATGTGTTGCTTAAGGCTGACACTGATTCAACAGGTTTTGTGAAAGAGAGCGGTCGCAACCAGCTCTCTCCTTCAACAATTGAAAAATTGGATGAGGTGTATGCCTTGGTCCAGGATGGAACCATTGTTCCTGCCTCAAACTTTGGGGGCTTCACTCCTGAAGGATTCAAGGTTAACTGATCATGCAAAAGATAGGTAGGTACTGGTATGCAAGGATATCAGTACCTATCTTCAGGGAGCGATAGCGCGTGGACACCTTGGTAGAATTTCGCAACATTACAAAGCGTTTTCCGGGAATCGTTGCAAATAATGATATCTCTCTTTCGGTAAAGCAAGGAGAGATTCTTGCAATCCTGGGGGAGAACGGTGCGGGCAAGTCAACCTTGATGAGCATGCTTTTTGGATTGCAGAGTCCAGATGAGGGAGAGATCCATGTTAGAGGAAATCGGGTACATATCACCAGTCCTCTAGTTGCAAACTCATTGAATATCGGGATGGTTCACCAACACTTCATGTTGGTGGAAAACCAGAGCATAACAGAGAACATCATTATGGGAATTGAACCAAAGAAGAGATATCTTGGGCTGTTCCCCTATGTAGATATTGCCTTATCCAATGAAAAAGTACGGGAACTATCAAAACACTATCAGTTGGAGGTGAATCCCGAGAATCTCATTGAGGATCTGCCTGTTTCCACACGCCAAAGAGTTGAGATTCTAAAAATGCTCTATCGAAATGCAGAAATCCTCATCTTCGATGAACCTACTGCAGTGCTGACACCCCAGGAGATTGATTCCCTCTTGGGGATTATCAAAAACCTCAGGGAGAGCGGCAAAACCATCATTCTCATCACCCATAAGTTGGATGAAATCAAGAAAATTGCCGACCGCTGTGCCATTCTCTGCAAAGGAAAGCTTGTAGGGGTACTGGATGTCGCATCCACCACCACCCAGGAGATGAGTGCTCTCATGGTTGGTCGCGATGTATCCCTCTCTCTAGAATCCACAAGGCATACGCAAGGAGAGGAAGTACTCAAGGTAGAGCGATTGATCGTTGAGAGCAATGACCATATCAAGAAAGTGGATGCTGTTAACTTCTCTTTGCACAGCGGTGAAGTGCTTGCAATAGCCGGAGTAGCCGGCAATGGACAGGTCGAGATTGCAGATGCCATTGCAGGCTTGATCCCTCTCAAGGAGGGCCATATTTACCTATCTGGGGAGGATATAGGCCATCTCAGTATTCGCGAGCGTATCGAGAAAGGGGTTGCCTACATCCCTGAGGATCGGCACGCAATTGGATTGATACTGGACTTCCCCCTGAGAGACAACCTTTGCTTGAAGGAGTATTACCAAAAGCCATTGAGCAACGAGCGGGGCATCCTCCAAGAAGATGAGATGAACAAGCTAGCCGACCAACTCATACAATCCTATGATATCAGAACCGGCTCGGGATCTGAGACCCTTGCCAGAAGCATGAGTGGTGGCAACCAGCAGAAGGCAATCATTGCCCGAGAGATTCATCTCAACACCAAGCTCCTGATCTTTGTCCAACCAACGAGAGGACTTGATGTGGGAGCCATCGAGACCATTCACAAGAGAATAGATGCCCTTAGAGCTGAGGGGAAGGCCATTCTTCTCATCTCCCTGGAGCTGGATGAGATCATGGACCTTGCCGATACCATACTGGTCCTTTACAACGGAAAGGTACAGACGATCAGGCGTGCAAAGGATATGAGCAAGCTTGAGGTTGGAGAGTATATGATGGGGGTGCGTGTTGAAGAAGCCTAATCTTGTGAAAAAGCTATTCATCCGCTTCTGCCATCCAGGCAAGCACCAGCTCTTGAGAATCAGTCTGTTCTGCATCCTCTTGAGCCTGCTGGCCGGTACAGTGCTGCTCCTTGCCCTGGGAAAGAATCCCATTGAGGCTTACAGAAGCATTCTCCAAGGTGCAGGCATTCTTCCCAAAGCCCGCTATGCAGGCAAGCGTAGCCAACTTACTGATTTTATGAGTCTTCTCAATTACACTACCCCTATGATTTTTGCAGCACTATCTGTGGCTGTGGCTCTCAAGTGTGGGATTTTCAACATCTGTGTCTCTGGGATCATGGTCTTCTCTGGGTTTCTTGCAACCGTTCTGGTTGGGTACTCGTCTCTCTCCCCTATCCTGGCTAAACCTCTTGTCATCCTGATAGGGATTCTAGCAGGAGGACTGATTGGAGTATTGATCGGGTACCTCAGACACCGATTCAATATGAATGAGGTAGTGGTGGCTATCATGCTGAATTACATCATCAGTTATGTGGTTAGCTTCTTTATCCAAACTAAGTTTGTAGACCCAATCACCCGCCAATCAGTCGAGGTTGGAGCGAATGCCCGCCTTACCTTATTCGATTACCCTATCTTCAATTTGAAGATGGAGATAAATCTTATCTTCCCCTTGGCGCTTTTAACAGTCTTCTTGATACGCTATTTCATCAGACGTACCCGTTTTGGATTCGAATTGAAAGCTGTTGGACTCAACAGCAAGGCAAGCAGGTATGCCGGCATCAATGTAGGGAAGACCATGGTCATGAGTATGCTCATCAGTGGTGCATTGGCAGGATTGGCTGGAGTGACCTACTACCTTGGCAGCAACGCATCAATCCAGCCAAGAGTTCTTCCATCCTTGGGTTTTGATGCCATTGCAGTTGCACTCTTGGGCAACACTACTGCATTGGGGAGTTTTTTTGCCTCACTCTTGGTCATGATCTTTGACTGTGGCACGACCTACATGTCTTCCAGAATGCAGGTTCTCCGTGAGATAGCTGCCCTAATCACCAGCATTCTGCTTCTATTCAGCGCAATTGGAATTTTCTTTAGGGCACTGGCCAACCGATATGCTCGCGAAGCTGAGGAGCTATAAGCATGGATACGATCATCATTGAAGGAATTGCCTTTTCCATCCCTCTCTTCATCATTGCCATCGGGGGAATATACAGTGAAGGCAGCGGGGTTATCAATCTTGCCCTTGAAGGGCTGCTTGGCTTTGGTGCCTTCTTTGGTGGATTGAGCTATGCATTATTAAGCAGTATGACCGGCATAAGTCCTGTCTTTCTAATCTATGGTTCTCTGGCCTTTGCGATGGTGGGGGGCGCTTTGCTTGCTTCATTGCATGCGGTGATGTGTATCAAGTTCAAGGCAAACCAAGTCATCAGTGGTGTGGTAATCAATATGCTCAGTGTTGCTCTGACTGCATTTCTTGCAAACCAGATCAATGCCTCAGTATTTTCCCAGCCTTCAAACAAGTTTCTCCTGGAAATCTTTCCTAAGATCACAGTCCCCATTCTCTCTCAAATTCCTATCCTTGGTGCTGTGTTTACCGATCTGTACACGTTTGTCCCGATTATTGTAGCGATTGCTTTTCTCATGGCATATATTTTCTACAAGACTCCCTTTGGGATGCATATACGTGCTTGTGGCGACAACCCTCATGCAGTAGCTGCTGCAGGAGGGAATGTTATGAAGATTCGGTTCATCTCTGTGTTGGTCAGTGGTGCCTTGTCAGGTCTTGGCGGCATGTGCTTTGCCTACTCCATCTCTACAACCTTTTCACCAAACATCTATATGGGCTTCGGCTATCTTGCCATTGCAGCCTATATTTTTGGATCCTGGAAGATCAGCAGAACATTCCTTGCTTGTATTCTCTTTGGGTTCGCCCGAAGTGCCGGCTATGTTATTGTTCAAAAACTGGAACTTCCTTCCTCGTTCGGAGACTTGGTCCTCACCCTCCCCTATATTGTCACCCTTGTACTGCTGCTTTTCTTCTCCGCTAAAAACAAGGCTCCGAGGGCTCTTGGAGAGGTCTATGAATAGCTGTCCAAACAGATGCGAGTCATTTTTTTTAAATGTATCAAATTATGCCCTTGATTCGAGATATCATATAGATATCTTATAAAACATCGTTCTTACTTCTTACATTTTTCTTGCTATCAAATCCTCCAGACCGTATGATTCTCATAGGATATACGAGCAAGGGAGCATCAATGTCGCAAGGAATCATTATTCAAAATGTGTATCACTTCTTGTTTTTTTTGGTCATGTGTTATGCATGGTTAATTTCCAAACGGCAGGTTCCAGGAATTGGCTATTGGACGCTCAATCTGTTTCTCTACACAATCGGACTGGCATTGCAGATGTTGTTTGTACAAACAGGCTTTCAGTTCTTCAGAATTATTGCCAATCTGATGCTTTTCAGTGGTGGACTGATCTTTTACATCGGTTTCGCAAATTATACAGCACGTTCAATTCACTGGAAAATCTGCTATGGATTGATGTTCGCCATGATTGTTTCCTCCCTTGCAGAAATCTTCCTTTCTCTCCCCTTGGAGCTTTTCATTATCATCAATGCCCTCTATTTCCTTGCAATTATTGCCCTTTATCATTCTGTCTTCATACCAAATTTTTCTGGCTGGTTTGGATCGCTCATGGTTCTCCTGTTTGTGATCTATTCACTCCTTGCTGTTGCCCAGATCTACAGAATTATCACTGCACTGGAGAATATCTTCCATGGCACTCCTTCCTCTATCGGATATGATTTTACCGGGTATACCATTACAGCAGTGGTCAATCGGTTAATGCTATTTATTGTTAATTTCATCGTCCTCCTACTGGTCTACAAGAGGTTGTTGCATGACCTTCATGAGCAAGTGGAAAACCAAAGGACCCTCTCACTGCATCTCAAGAATCTTGCAGAGCATGATGAACTGACCGGTCTATATAATCGAAGAACCATTGAGCAAATGATTAGCCAGTATATTCCCCAGATGCAGGGTGAAACATATTCTGTGCTCTTCATGCTTGACATCGATCATTTCAAAAACCTCAATGATGCCTATGGTCATCAGTGTGGAGATACCGTACTGCACTATACTGCAAAAGGATTGTCCTCGCTTCAAAAACCCTTGGACCTGCTAGGCAGGTGGGGAGGTGATGAATTCCTTTTGTTGGTTGAACGGGAAAAAGGAGAGGCAATATCGGCATACATCCAAGATTTACAGATCATGATGCAGCAGATTTGCAAGAAATACCCCAAGGCAGGGGGGTGTTCCATCAGTGGAGGCTTTACCCGTATCATCAGCGGTGATACGCTGGATAGTGCCCTAGAGAGGGCAGATGCCAAGCTCTACCATGCAAAACAGGCTGGAAGAAACCAAATCATAGGCAATCTGGAAGGAGATTCGGCATGAATGAAGAAGAGAGCATTGATCGATGCTACCAAGTAATAAGTGATACCGCTACTGAAATTGCCCAGGCCTACTCCGATTATGGAGATCTAGGAGGCTACTATCTGGGACAAACCTCCTCCTCGCTACAACTTAGGTTGTTCCGCCCGCTTGCATTGGAAACTTCACTCTTTCTGCTCTCCATTCTTGATCAAAGTTCTCAACACTATGCCGATATTCTCTCAGACACGAAAAAACTTGCTGAAGAATTGGGTGTTGCCTCTCTTGATGAACGACTTCGCTCATATAGTGAAGCTGATGAGCGAACAAACCATTTTCTTGTCTCTTGCCAGAAGGTTGTTTCCCATGATGCACTCTATTTGAGCATGAGACGGAAAGATACCCCTGTCCAGGAGACAATCAGCGACAAAGGCTATGTTGTTATCAAGCGAGCCGCCAAAGAAATACAGGAAGTGGCAGCCTCACTCTAGGCCAGCAAGGCTTTTTGTAGCGTGAAAGACTGGGACCATTGCATAGCATTGATCTGAAAGATGGTAATAATTCTCTCTTTACCTTTTCCCCAATGTTGGATACAACTAGAGGCATTATGTTACACAAGAACCCTATTTCAGAAAAGCCGATCTATGAGCGGGTGGTTTTGTCACAGCAAAACCAGATCCAACGAACCATTTTCATCAGCCTCCTTTGTATCCTGGTGGGAGCGATTGCAGGCCTTGGAGCCGCCGGATTCAAGTACCTGATAGAGTTCTTCCACAACCTTTTTTTCTCTGGACAACTCTCCTTTCAACATAACCGCGGTGGCCTGATCAGTTCCTGGGGACCATTCGTTATAGTGGTGCCGGCAATCGGAATCACCCTTGCTCAATGGATAACGACAAAGTGGGCACCGGAGGCCAAAGGGCATGGAGTCCCCGAAGTCATGGTTGCAGTAGCAGAAAAACGTGGAAAGATCCGCCCAGTCGTTGCACTGGTGAAATCGTTCGCCTCTGCGATCACGATTGGATCTGGAGGTTCCGTCGGAAAGGAAGGTCCCATCGTCCAGATAGGTGCAAGTTTTGGCTCTACACTCGGACAATCCCTGAAGCTCTCAAGTCGTGAAACCATTATCTTGGTCGGAGCGGGAGTAGCTGGAGGAATAAGTGCAACGTTCAACGCCCCGATTGGGGGCATCATGTTTGCCTTGGAACTAATCCTGCCAGAGTACAGCATCATGACCATCATGCCATTGGTAGTCTCAGCAATCATCGCCACCACGGTAGGCGCTGTTTTCATGGGTTCCCACCCTGCCTTCATTGTTCCAGAGTACACGATGGTTTCTCACTATGAACTCATCTTCTACGCACTACTGGGACTGCTTGCAGGACTGCTTTCGGTTCTCTTCATAAAGTCAGTCTATGGAATGGAGGATTTCTTTGACCGTTTGAAAATTCCCTCAACCGTGAAATCACTTGTCGGTGGTCTGATCGTTGGATGTATTGGCTATATCAGCTTGCAGCTCTTTGGAAACTACCATGTGTTTGGAGTTGGGTATGATTTCCTTGACCTCGTTCTGGATAATCAGATTACCGTATTGGTTATGGCGTTTGTGCTCATGTTCATGAAGATTCTTGCCAACTCGCTCACGCTTGCCTCTGGTGGCTCTGGTGGAATCTTTGCACCATCACTTTTCCTTGGTGGTGCACTGGGAGCAACTGTCGGCATAATCGTCAACACCCTCTTTCCCACTACTACAGGACCCATATCTGCCTATGCCATTGTAGGTATGGCAGCAATCGTTTCAGGAGTCACAGGAGGAGTGCTTACCGCCATCATCATGGTCTTTGAAATGACAAGGGACTATGCAATTATGCTTCCTTTGCTGTTAAGCGGTGTACTCTCCTTCTTTGTGGCTCGTCTTATCTATGGGGAGACGATGTATACCCAAAAGCTCACCAGGCGTGGTATCCAAATCCAGTTTGACAAACGTATACCAACCATGAAAACACTCACAGTCGGTGAGGTCATGAAGCGAGAGATCATCAGTTGCAAACCTTCTGACAGTGTTTCTACCGTTTGGAATATCATGCACGACCATGGTATTGGGTTACTGCCTGTTATTGAAGGAAATACCGTCCTTGGCACCATCGGCTACATAGAGCTTCATCAGAGAAAACAGAAAGGGGATGAACAAGTCTCTTCATGCATGAAGAAGCTGGATATCTCCATTCCTTTCTCTGCCAATCTCTACGACGCACTGCAGGTGATGGAAGAGGAGAAAACCAACATACTCATTGTAACGAACAAGCAGTCCCAAATAGTTGGGTTCGTCACAGCGAACCGAATTATCAGAAACTACCTGCAGAAGAAACGACTGAGTTAGTCAAGAACAGGTGTAACGATGGCCAATACCCATAAAGTATTGGCCTTTTTTACCTTGGCAAAAAAATTGTTGTTTTCTCTTTTTTTGATTCCTAGCAATTCACTGCGCAAGAAAATTATACATTACATACTCTTTGTATCGTGATTAGCAGTATGGCAAGCTAAATTCTCAGTGAAATACTGAGCGATAAATCTTGTCCATCAGTTACTGGTATAACCTTTCTATCTTATTGACATATTTGGAATTAGGTACACTATATAGTAGATAGAATCAGTTTACGTACAAGGAGCAATGTATGGACCGTCATGCCTACAAAGGGAGATTTCCCTTTTTCGCAGGCTTCGTCCTGTTGCTGTTGCTGCTCTTTACCTCCTGCTCACATACACAACAAGAACAAAGTGAAGCCCTACTGTACTCTCCTACCTATGAGGAATTGGAGAAGACGCCACTTTCCATCCCAGAGACCGCACATGGTTATGGGAGGGAATACGAACTCTTGGGAGTTGAGACCTTCACAACCACCAAACGTGGTCCATATCCAGGTTTCGTCCTCAGAGAAGGGGGAACATTCCCCTCTGAAGTGGATGATTTCTGGATTGTAGGAAGATCAAACGGGGAACAAGAGTACCTACCTTACTATTCAACTGATCCCTCAAAGATCCAATTCACTCATGGTGGTCTTTATGAGGTCCGCTTCCACTACAAGGTCTTGGAAAGTCCAGACAAAGGATTTGAGGTCCTTTTCTTTTCCAATACCGGTGCATCTCTCAATGATTGGGTAAATGAGAGCCTCTATATAACTGATAAAGAAGGCAGTGAAGGAGATGCCAGCTTAACTGCACGTCTGAGACACTATACGGACTACGAACTGGTCATGAATGTGGTGAGCAAGGGAGCAATCGCTGTACGGGATATAGTCATCACAGATCTCTCCAATTCCCAGGTTGTTGCAGAGGAACATGGCGACGCTGTTCGTCACGATCACTCACTCGTGATACGGGGAGAGGGTGATTTTACCATCGAGAAGAGCACCATCAATGATGAGGGGTTCAGTATCGTTACCCAAGGATTTACCCGGATATGGAACAATGTGAAGGTATTGCCGCTGCCAAAGGATACCATCATACTGCTCGAGTTCGACTACAAGGTACTCGATAATCCAAATAATCGAGAGCACTTGGGATGGGTTCGTCTGGTTCGTGAATCAGATACTGCCATGGACAGGGGTGCACTCAACATCCCTGCTTATGGAATACAGGAAGGTCACTATACAGGTGCAGTGAAGACTGGATTACGTGATGAACCGTATATCTTGGAAATGGCTTTCCATGGGGATGTATCTGTTGAATTGACCAACATAGCGTTATCGCGACAGATACCGGTGCAAACACAACCTGCCATACCCAAACTTGAGGCCATATTCCCCCGTTTGGGAGACCTGTTCAACCCCTATGGTGAGTGGTTTATCTTCAACAACGATGGAACTCCACCAGAGGGTCCTGAAAAGATGAGTCTCTTCGATCTGGAGAGAAAATTGGCATACAACGACATACTGGTGGGAGTACATGAGATGAGTAGTACCAACGATCCTGCGTTCGCGCTCAGGATGCGTAGACTCAATCCATCCATTCTCCTACTCCCATCCGTTCCTACCCATGAGTTCTGGGACGGAGATGAGGGTATGCAAAGTCAGTTTTCAAACGAGCTTGCAAATGCTGAAATTTCCTTCATTCGAGACATCCTTCCAGATTGGTTGCTGAAAAACACGAAGGGCTTACCCCTTGGCTACCAAGACGGCCCCCACCCTGCTGTTTTGAATGTCTCTCCTTTCTGTCCAACAAACAGTGATAGGCAGACCTATCTTGATTACTGGAAGGAAACGGTCATGGATTTGCATGTGACCGATGGGACTTGGGATGGATTATATTTGAACCAATTGTTTGACAGAGGTCATTACATCATCAAGGAAATTCCATTGAAACGGCATGTCAATGCAGACTACAACTTAAATGGTAAGAAGGATGAGAGTCCTGTCTGGGTCCATGAAATGACTGCTGCTGCATCAATGACCATGCTCAGGGATTTGAGAACTTCCCTTGGGATGGAAAGCCTCATCATAGCCAGCCCATTGATCGATCCCATGATAGCTCAATTCTGCAACGGAATAACCATCCCACAATTCAACAGGGCATGGTACTTTGTGGAGAAGAAGGAGGAACGGTTCGCTGAGGCGCAGTGGTGCCATATGCTGAATCGAATCTGGTCCTTACAGCAAACATTACTCGATCCAGACATCATTATGCTGGAAGCAACTCCAAAGGATTATGCAGAGAATAAACGCATTCCCAATGAAGACGACCTGCAATACCAACGTTTTGCACTGGGCAGTGCCCTGCTCACCGATGCATTCTATGAGTACGATTTGGTGAACAGTGGCAGTATCCCCTACTATTTTGATGAAACCTTGGTAACGAAGGATGGAAAGAGCACAGACGATATAGCTGGCAAGGGGTGGCTCGGAAAAGCATTGGGTGAGGCCGAACACCTTTCTACTGATGCAGAATTGGTGTATAGCATGGAGGAACCGGTAACACTGGGGGATCGCAGAACAAAATATGTCGATCTCTTCAAGGAGAAGAACAAGAATACTGAACCTATGCAGTATTGTTTCGATTTCGATTGGAAAATCCTCGAAACCTCCCCAACATTGCCTGCGATCAACATCAATCTGGATGGAACGTGGGAAGACTACTACCCCACCTCATCCCACTTTGGAGGGACGACGGGGCATATGCGCTTCCATATCACGATCGATCCAAAGCAACTGCTTATCTGTACCCTCAATATAGGCAGGGAAGGTGTAGTTGAAATCTCCAATGGTACCATCAGTAAAGCAAACTGTGGTGTCTTTAGAAGGGATTTCGAACATGGTATTGTAGTAGTCAATGCAACCAATGAAGACAAAATAATTTCATTGAAGGATATCAAGGGTCCTTTGAATCGGACAAATCCCAGGCGTATCAAGGGTGTGTTGGACACAGTAACAAACAACGGCCAGAGGATCATGGGAGATGTTACAATCAAGGCTCATGATGCTTTGATACTCCTTGCCGACTAACAGCAGATGCGCAAGTATTCTGGACCGGGGATACGTCCTCGGTCCTTTCTTTGTACGCGTTTGTGTAGAGCATTGTAGGTAAGTACAACAAGGTCCTTGGTACATTTCAGCGGTATCGATACAGGTGTGTGCCAGTAATATTTTAGACATATTTCTATATTTGCCTATGTCATATGCTAGGTGATTTGCCAATTGTAGTTTACAGTATAGGTAGCTGTTCTTGTAGAGGGAGGGCTTTATGGCAACACTCAAACGATCCGTTCTATCAGTGCTCTGTCTTCTCATTTGTATGGTATCCTTTACCAGCTGCGAGGAAGAATCATCTCCTTTTGTCGTAGAAGTTATTGCCTGGGAAACAGGGATGGACACTGTGAGTGTTACCTTCTCTGAATCGATCAGCGAGATAACGATGCCTGGGACCATTACCTTTGGTTCATCCAGCTTCCAGTTCATGGTGGAAGATGCAAATGAAAATGAGGTGTCTGTTGGACTGCTTGAGTACAGTGATGCAACTGCCACCTTTGTGGTCCTTGGAAAGAGTCAAGCACAACTGACTGGTGATTTCACCCTCACTGTTGCAACCGATGAAGATGATCCACTTGTCATTGAGCGAAGTGACGAATTCTCCTTCCAATCTTTCATTGGATCTTCCTATACCATGGATAATACCGGAGGGCAATTGAACGATGCCAACGGTGCCATGGTCTTTGTCTATCCCCTGGGAGGAGATCCTTCTGCTGGAGATTCTTACATCCAGGGATTGAACAGTACCTACTTCACTGCTTTTGACACACAGGGAACGCGTATACCCATTGCAAGCTGTACACCTTCTGAGAGTGGATATCGAATCCTTTTCTCTGTAGCCCCTGCAACCAGTGCTGTGTGGATCAGGTTGTTCAAGCAAGGTTCCGTAAGGCCTAGCTCCAGAATCTTCAACTGATGATTTCTAGAAGAGTGCCTCCAGAGCGGTATCTTCTCCATTGAGCAGGTCCTCTACCCTTTGGATTATCTCAACGTCAGGGATCAAAGAATCTCCCTCATGCTCAGTATCCATAGTAAAAATCTTTGTAGAATACTGGAAAGGAATCCCACTGTGTGGCAAGAGGAGGGTTTTCACCTCTCCAAAATGGTTCACACTCCCCCCACTAGCGGTTCCGACGAGACGGGCATTGCACCTATCCCTGATCTGTATGGCGTTCATAAGCGCTGAAGAAAATGTGCGCTCCCCGATCAGAACATCCAAGGAAAACCCCAACGATCCTTGCAGGTCTGAGAGCCCGTCTATCAATGGTTCAGCAAGGCGGGAATCTCCTCCCCCGTTGAACCTGAGGTCGAAGATTACTGTTGTTGGTTGCCTCTCCCGGACAATTTTCAAAGTCTCTTTTGTGAATGATTCGATAGAAAAATCAGGATGGGAAGCACAAACATTGTACTGAATGAATACGACATTGGTATCTTCACTCAACACCTCAGTGCGGTAATACCCTTGTGCTGTCCCTGTCTTGGAAGGAGTGTCATATAAGGTTGTATAGGTTTTTTGATAAAACTCCTCAATGGTAATCGCACTGATGGATGAAGATGAAATATTCTGGCACGTTCTATGGTCAATGGTGAGGGTGATGGGATCTTCTACTCCCCCAGTAATCCCCAGATAGGAGTAATACTCTGCAATATTGAGCATTTGCGCTACTCGCTGCCTGAACCATTGCTCTGTATCGTAGCCAATGAGAGATCTGAAGCGAGTAAGAATTTCCTCGATGGGAATCCCATTGATGCTGAGCACTTCAGAAGCAAGCATTGGAGCATAGGCTTGCTCAACTACGGTCAGTCGCCAGGCATTTTCGATATATGCTATTTGAAACGGATAAGCATGCATGCTCTGCAGCAGTTCTTGTGGTGGCCCTACCATGGTATGCGAATCACCGACCAGGGCAACAAGTTCCTGTACTGAGAAATAGAAAGAGAGATCATCCATGGAGGAAGCTTCTTTACCTGTACGTTCAAAGAAATCCTCAAGATCTTTCTTATTGGTGAGGGAATACGGATTAGGATGTTCTGTTTCCAAGGTAGAAACTAGAAGTTCCAGATCCTGTATCCTTTCTTCCGGTTCTTCTCTGGTTTCAATGGAAGTACAGCCGCTGAACGTGAGAAGTACGAGAAGAAGCAGAGCGATTACCGGTAACGAAGCATGTCTCATTTTCATAGATGCGACTATAGCATATGTTGATAGGGGAAGAACACACTATTTGTTCAGTAACGTTGCATGAATCTGCAAACAAATCCAAGCAAGTGGAGAAAAGATTTCAATAGAGATCCTCCAATAAGGGGATATTCCTGCCTTGTATGACGGGAGCCCCCTCTTGATTATTGATGCACGTATCCTCCTGCCATTCTGTTATGAATCCACCACCAATCCAGATGTTGGTACCGTTTAACTGCTGAAAAACAAGGTATACCAAATTTTTGGTTATTCGCTGTTTCTGGTGGGTAAGACTCAATTGAGTATTCATGATTAGAGGGTAATTTGCTATGGTTAAAGCAAGGAGCATGGCAGATGATCGACCCGCATATTCAGAAACTTTTCAGCCTAGGATTAGGCCTTGAGGAACCTTGGCGCATCACTTCACTG
>JBFWKK010000051.1:0-19177 GCA_050252715.1 Sphaerochaeta sp.
ACCTCCCTTTGGCGACCGCGACGACCGCCGTGGTGGCAGACCTCCCTTTGGCGACCGCGACGACCGCCGTGGAGGCAGACCCTCCTATGGCGACCGTAATGAAAGTCGTGGTGGCAGACCTTCCTATGGGGATCGTAATGAAAGCCGTGGAGGCAGACCTCCCTTTGGCGACCGTGATGATCGCCGTGGTGGCAGACCTTCCTATAGCGACCGCGACGACCGCCGTGGTGGCAGACCTCCCTTTGGCGACCGCGACGACCGCCGTGGTGGCAGACCCTCCTTTGGCGACCGTAATGAAAGCCGTGGTGGCAGACCTCCCTTTGGCGACCGTGATGATCGCCGTGGTGGCAGACCTTCCTTTGGCGACCGTGATGATCGCCGTGGTGGCAGACCTTCCTATGGCGACCGAGATGACCGCCGTGGTGCCAGACCTTCCTATGGGGATCGTAATGAAAACCGTGGAGGCAGACCTCCCTTTGGCGACCGTGATGATCGCCGTGGTGGCAGACCTTCCTATGGGGATCGTAATGAAAGCCGTGGTGGCAGACCTCCCTTTGGCGACCGTGATGATCGCCGTGGTGGCAGACCCTCCTATGGCGACCGCGATGACCGCCGTGGTGGCAGACCTTCCTATGGGGATCGCGATGATCGCCGTGGTGGTAGACCCTCCTATGGGGATCGCGATGAAAACCGTGGTGGAGACCGTCCATCCTTTGGTGATCGTGGAGGTCGTCCTCCATTCTCACATGAGAGAGGAGGTCGTGATGGTGGGAACGATGAACGACGTCAGAGAAAGTCTGGTCCAAAGCCCTACGGATTTGACTCGTTCAGGCAGACGAGAACAAGAGGGGAACATGAAGATGATCCCTACAAGAGCGAAGAATAAATCGTTTAGAATTATAACAATGCAGAGCCCTCAGTTTTTGGGGGCTCTGATTGGATTGGTGCAAAAGAATTGGATTTTCGTATCTTGTTGACAGGGTACACTCGTTGGAGTATGATAACTATTGAGATTTTATATCATTTAGGAAATACCTATGAAAGAGAAGCGTCAAACAATACAGAAAGGATTAGTTTGGGAAGCAGTTATCAGTGTTACCAACCATCCTAATGCCGAGCAAATTTACGAGCGTATTGTGGAGAAGCACCCCTCAATCAGCAGAGCGACCGTATACCGAAACTTGAATTCTCTAGTTGACGAAGGGAAAGTGAAACGGGTGCGCGTTCTTGGTGGTCCTGATCATTTTGATCGGACGTTGGGGGATCATTATCACATTCAATGTATTGACTGCAAACGGGTGGATGATGTTGAGATGTTTGAAGATATCAATCTATCAGAACAAAATATTAATGCCCAAGGCTATGCCTTGGAATCTTATGAAATTGTCTTCAACGGGATTTGTCCCGAATGTCAAAAAAAGCGCGCTGCCCAGAAGCAGTAATTGGAAGGAGCAACGAATGGAATTGAAAGGATCAAAGACTGAGAAGAATTTGCATGAGGCTTTTGCAGGAGAGTCCATGGCTCGTAATAAGTACACCTACTATGCATCAAAGGCAAAGAAGGAAGGGTATGTACAGATTGCCAACCTGTTTGAGGAGACTGCATTCAACGAGAAAGAGCATGCAAAAATTTGGTTCAAACTTCTTCAGGAAGCTGGTGAAGTTCCTGATACTGCAACCAATCTCAAGGATGCTGCAGCTGGTGAACACTATGAGTGGACTGACATGTATGCTACCTTTGCGAAAGAAGCTCGTGAGGAGGGATTCAATAAGATTGCAACCCTTTTTGAGATGGTAGCAGCTATTGAGAAGCACCATGAGCAACGCTATCTTGACCTTTTAAAGAATGTTGATGGTGGATTGGTATTCTCCAGAGATGGTGAGCAGATGTGGAAGTGCTCAAACTGTGGACATATTGTAATTGGAAAGAAGGCACCCGGAGTTTGCCCGGTATGTAATCATCCCCAGGCATATTTCGAAATTGTTGCTAAGAACTACTAAGCTACATATTTCCGATATACAAAGGACAGGCGAATGGCCTGTCCTTATATATTGGGTTAGAGATGCATGAACTTCATAGGATTTGTCTGAACCATTGCATGGATCTGCTCATCGCTGAATGGGGATTCCTCAAAAATGCGATAGTAAGAGGTATATGATTCCACTTTTACCAAATTTACCGAGAAGTCAGTTCCAAATATGCTTCTCGAGAGAATAGTCTCCTGCTTCTCATCATCAAGTGATTGTATGTAGTTGGAGAGCAATACATAGAAATCAGGGTTTGATCCACTGAATGAGACATCTGCATAGACATTTGGGTACAGTTGCATCAACTCCACCAATTCATAGAACCAAGGAGAGTCCGGTACTCTGTTTGTGAAACTAGAAATGAGCGATAAGGGATTTTTCTGCAGTTGATTGTATTGCCATCCATAGTGAGCAAAATCAATCCTCAGGGTAGGGTAGCGAGCCAGTACCGGCTTATAGGACGAAGGAGCGGTGTATTTCCATGCTTCCTTAGCAGGAACACCCCTGAATCCTTGATCATCACAATGGGTCATGATAGGGAGGTCATGCTTCACGCAGAACTCATAGATCATAGTGACCTTCTCTCTCTGTTCCGCATCAGCCGGCCAGGGATCATAACCAAGCGGTGGATAGAATTTTATACCATGGAAGTGTCTCTGTGCCCCATCCTGTTTCTCATCAGTGCATACATAGGTGTCCAGAAGTTTCTGGATGAAAGAGGGAGAATGGACTTGGGGATTGATGCCAAGGAAAGGGAAAAATTCGAACAGACCCTCTGGATGTGTCTTTTTGTAGTAGGCAAAACCTTCTAGGGTGTCTTTTACATAATCAATAATTTTCTGTTCTTTTGGAGCTGGGTAGTAGAGGGAATCATTACGGATCTTGTTGCTGGAAAAGTCCATCAAGAGGGGACACATTGCCATCTTGTCATAGGTGCGAGAGCGCATATGCATCTTTCCATCGCGAATGTAGGGAGCTTCTGGTCGGAGGGCCTCCTCGTCATGGGAAGTATACTTCCCCATAAGATCGTCTTCCATCATAACCAGTGTTTCGCCTATGGTCTGTTCAAATGTAGTCAGGGTATTGGTGATTCTATTGAGTAATGCAGTTCCCTTTCTGTTCTTGTTGGTCAGGATATAGCTTGGGGAGAGGCTTCCACTGGTAACCAGATCAGTGACGCCTCCCTCCAAAGAAGAGAAGAATGACAACAGATTGGGATGAACAATATTCATAACATGAAAATGCTGATCGAAGAAGTAATTCATTACACCCCTCCAGTGAAGGTACTGAGGGGTCGTATGACCCCTCAGGAATATTACATTCCCATTTTCTTTTTCAGTTTTGCCCAGGAGTCCTTCAGGGTAACTGTCCTGTTGAACACAAGATGGCCTGCCTTTAATTCCTTGCTGTCAACACAGAAATATCCATTACGGATAAACTGAAGATAATCTCCTACCTTTGCGTTTTTGATTTCAGGTTCTGCTTTTGCATTGGAAACAATCTGCAAGGAATCCGGATTCAGATCATCAAGGTAGTTGCCGGTCTCTTTGCCCGGGTATTCAGTCAAGAAGAGCTTGTCGTACAACCGTGCTTCGATGGTTACTCCTTCCGATGCGCTGACCCAATGGCTGGTTCCCTTTACCTTCCTGCCATCGGGAGTTGTACCACCTCTGGATTCGGGATCGTAAGTACAGTGTACCTCCACGATATTCCCATCATCGTCCTTGACAACCTCGTTGGCTGTTACATAATACGCGTATTTCAGTCTTACCTCATTGCCGGGATAGAGCCTATGATATTTCTTTGGAGGATCTTCCATGAAATCCTCCCGCTCAATATACAGCTCGCGTGAGAACGGTATCTGGTGTGTCCTGCTGTTTGGGTCCTCAGGGTTGTCGGTTGCCTCAAAATACTCG
This sequence comes from Sphaerochaeta sp., assembly GCA_050252715.1. Classification (GTDB taxonomy): domain Bacteria; phylum Spirochaetota; class Spirochaetia; order Sphaerochaetales; family Sphaerochaetaceae; genus Sphaerochaeta. Next base: position 3,945 of record JBFWKK010000051.1, read on the forward strand.
ACCTTGCCTTGAGGATAGTTGTCGATAATGAGCTTAAGGGGATTGAGGACTACCATAAGACGCTGAGCCCGCTTATTGAGGTCTTCTCGTACACAAAATTCCATCAATGAGTAGTCCACTACACTCTCTACCTTTGCAACACCTACACGGCTGATGAAGTCCTTCATCGATTCGGGGGAGTATCCCCTTCTTCTAATACCGCTAATGGTAGGCATTCTCGGGTCATCCCATCCATCCACTATTCCCAGTTTCACCAGGTTTAGGAGTCTTCTTTTACTCATCACGAAGTAGTTTATGTTCAATCGGGCAAACTCATACTGATGTGGAGCATGTTCTATCCCATCAATACTGGTAGCCCAATCATAGGCAGGACGGTGGTCCTCAAACTCAAGGGTACATATTGAGTGGGTGATTCCCTCGATGGCATCACTGATGGGATGGGTGAAGTCATACATGGGATAGATGCACCAGGTGTCCCCAGTTCTTGGATGGGAGGCAAACTTGATACGGTAGAGCGCGGGATCTCTCATATTCAAATTTGGGCTGGACATGTCAATTTTGGCCCTGAGGATATATTTTCCCTCAGGGTGTTTTCCCTCATGCATTTCCAGGAACAGACGCAGATTCTCTGCAATGCTCCGATCGCGATCAGGACTGTTCTTCCCTGGTTCGGTGAGTGTCCCACGATATGCTTTCATCTCCTCAGCGGAGAGTGAGTCTACATATGCTTTGCCATCCTTTATCAGTTGGAGTGCAATCTCATAGAGCTGGGGGTAGTAATCTGATGCGTGGTACTCATATCCACCCCAATCAAATCCAAGCCACTTGATGTCACGCTTGATGGAGTTGATATACTCCATATCTTCCTTTTCAGGATTGGTATCGTCAAAGCGGAGATGGCAGCGACCTTGGTATTTTTCTGCAAGCCCGAAATTAATACAAATGGACTTTATATGTCCAATATGCAGATATCCATTGGGTTCCGGTGGAAACCTGGTAACAATGGTAGAGTCAGGTACCCTGCCATTGGCAAGGTCATCCTCAATAATTCTTTCCAAAAAATTGAGCGGAGTTTTCTCTTTTGTCTCCACTTCGTTGCGTTCATCCATACTGGTCCTTCCTTATCCCTTCCAAAGGGGCTTCCCTGAAGATAGCACATAGTAGCATAACCACTAGTGTTGTGCGAGAGGCTACCGGCTCTCTTTACGGTAATCGAGTGAATGCATGGACACTGTAGATGGTTGTGTTCCCTCATTGGAGAAATAGGGGCCAAAGCTCACTGATCTTTCAATGCCGGGTATATGATACGATCCCACCCAGGTGATGGGCGCTGTTTCACTTGTTCTATAGCCAATCGAAGCGTGAGATCCTGTTCGTTTTATAGTCCAGAGTATCTCATTTTCATCGGTATGCACCGCTAATCTGCTGTGGTTTGCATATCCAGCGATCACTATGTGCATTTCCAAAAATTCCTTGCTCAATCCAACAGCAACATAGTCCGTTTCCAGATGGTATATCGTAACACCGGTGAATACGTTCCCATCGGTTAAGGAGAGATTCATGCTACAGGTAAAGTCGTCATCTGTTACCGCAAGAAGGAGAGGGCCAGTGGGGATTTTCATCTGTGGTTCTACTGTAAGGGTGAGACTTTTATAGTCCTTTTTCCAAACCTTTGGTTTCCCCATCCATATAAAATCGCGCATTGCTATCTTTCTCATATACGCAGTATAGGAGAGTTGCGTCATTTTATCCATAACCACTTTATGTTGGATAAAAGTTGTTGTACCTTTATCATATGAAATCACCAAAGGAATATGCCTTGGAGAAGTATCTCCTCTCACAGTTGGAAAAGGATAGCGAAAGTTATCAGTTGGCCAAGCTTCTCATTGAAGATCCTGAGATTGAGGCGTTGCAGGAGTATGCCAACAGTGTATCGATCAAGCGGCTGAACTACAACGACCATGGACCAGTTCATATGAGACAAGTCGCCATCAACGGGGTCAAGATGCTCTCCTTGCTCAAGGATGCAGGGATCAAGACATCCTTGGAGGTTGAGGAAAGTGGTAGCGCCACCGATAGTCTCCTTGCTCTCTTGCTTGCCTCGTTTGTCCATGATCTGGGTATGAGCGTGGGAAGAAGCGACCATGAGCTGACCGGACTGGTCATTGCCAGACCTATCATGGAACGGGTGCTTGGGCAATTGCTCACTGATCAATTGTCCCGCAAGATTGCCATCATCTCAGTTGCAAGTGAGGGGGTGCTTGGACATATGGCCAACCGAAAGGTGCACTCCTTGGAGGCAGGTCTTCTCTTGGTGGCTGATGGGTGTGATATGGAGAAAGGAAGAGCCCGCATACCCATGAGCATCAAGACACATGCAAAGATCGGAGATATCCATAAGTACTCATCCAATGCAATCGAGAAGGTGACCATCACCAAAGGGGAACATGTGCCCATCCTTATCGATGTTGCCATGAGTAGCGATGTAGGGTTCTTCCAAGTGGAAGAGGTTCTTCTTCCCAAGATTTCCATGAGTCCTGCCAAATCCTATGTAGAGGTTCATGCAGGGGTGATTGGAAAAGAACGCAAAAAGTATTTGTAGGAGTGAGTCATGATAGGAGTAATTGGAGAAGCATTGATTGATTTTATTGCCAAGGGAACCATCGGTTCCTTTGTCCCCTATGATTCAGTGGTAGGGGGATGCGCTTTGAATACCGCAGTGGCAACCTCCCGTCAAGGGTCCCCGGTAAGCTATATGGGTAAACTCTCGGCAGATGTGTTTGGTCAGCGGATGCTGAACCATCTTATCGAGAGCGAGGTGCTCTTTGATCCAAGTCTCTGTGCCGCACCTCAGCCATCACTGTTGGCCATGGCAAATCTTGATGAGGAAGGCAAGGCCAGCTACTCCTTCTATACCAAGGGGACTTCTGTGGTAAGTCTTGAGAAAGAAGAGCTGCTTGGAGCGCTCAGGGAGCATACTGACATGAAGGTGGTCCATATCGGTTCCATCTCCCTGGCATTGGACCCTTTATCTGACGCAATTCTTTCTGCTCTTGAGGCCTATGAGCCAAAGCCTGTGGTGTTTTTGGATCCGAATGTTCGTCCCTCTATCATGAGCGACATGCCTTCATTCAGACAAACCATGGAGCGTGCCATGAAACTGGCTTCAATAGTTAAGATCAGTGACGAGGACCTGCTGTTGCTCTATGACGGGAAGAACGTAAAAAATCTGGCCCGGTCCTTGGCCAAGGAGCACTCTCTCCATGTCATTCTGACCCTCGGAAAACAGGGAAGTATCTGGTTTACCCCAGATGGCGAGTCAGCCAGCATGGGAATTATAGACCTGCCGGTCATCGATACGGTTGGGGCTGGGGATACCTTCAGTGGTGGACTACTCTCCTATCTCTATGAGCGAGATTGTTTTGGCAAGGATGGAGAGGTTCCCCGCCTGGAAGAGCTCTCCTTGGACTTGATCAAGGATGCGCTCACCTGGGCAACAGCCTCGAGTGCAATTACCTGTTCAAGACGAGGTTGTGACCCTCCGAGAACTGAGGAGATACGCGACTTGCTTGCCAGCATGTAGGTTGCCTTAGCAGCTTCTTTGGAAGTACACTATCTGCATGCTGAAGAATACCCGCAAAAGAATTTTCCGAGCACTGCTCCTCCTCACGGGGGGTGTGCTTTGTGTATTTATCGGCTTGTTGCTGTTTCGTTGGACAGATAGCATAGCTGAGGATAAACAGAGGAAGGAACTCTCAAAGGTATTGCACACTCTTTCTGAGGAACAAGGCCCGGAGGGGGTTCTTGCACTCTCGGGTATCCAGGTTGCTGACGTGCTTTCAGGAGAGGATGGACTCTTGCTCTTCGAAGAGAGTGAAACAACCTACTACAGTGCAGCAGAGAGACAGCAGATGGCAGTCTATGAGAAGGTAAACAAGAGTGTGGTCCACATCACCACAGTTGGAGAGACACCGGTGAATGCCTTCATGGATGTATTGCCTGCACAGGGTACCGGCAGTGGTGTCATCCTCTCCAAGGATGGGTATATCTTGACCAACGCCCATGTTGTGGAGAAAGCCAAGAGTCTACAGGTTGGACTTTACAACGACCAGAGCTATCCTGCTACCTTGATAGGAGTCGACAGTGAGGATGATCTTGCGGTGATCAAGCTCTCTGTTCCAAAGGATGTGGTTTTGTATCCTGCCTCCTTGGGTACCAGCGAGGACTTGCAGATCGGACAACGGGTCATCGCCATCGGCAATCCCTTCGGCTACGACCGTACCATGAGCGTCGGTGTGGTCAGTGGGCTGAACAGACCTGTGAGGACCAGTGAAGGCCAGGTGATCATGAATGCTATTCAAACCGATGCGGCAATACATCCAGGTAATAGTGGAGGGCCGCTGTTGAATACACGCGGTGATGTTATCGGAATTAATTCTGCAATTTTCTCTACCACCGGTAGCTCTCAGGGACTGAATTTTGCCATTCCTGTCGATACTGCGATTGCTGTCATCCCCGATTTGATCAAGCAGGGAAAGATCAGCAGGGGATGGCTCGACTTGGCAGCAGTACAATTGACTCCTCAGCTGGTATCCTATGGGAAGATTCCGGTGGATAAAGGCGTACTGGTCAGTGAAGTCACTCCTGGAGGATTTGCAGAGACAGCGGGGATCAAGGGGGGGAAAGGGAAGATCCAGTATGGTTCATCGGTCATCAATCTTGGTGGTGATGTAATTACTGCAATCAATGGAAATCCTGTTGAGGATCTGAATGATCTCTACCTTGCTTTGCTTCCCATGCGTAGTGGAGAGAAGGTATCGGTTACGGTGAATCGTAATGGAGATACTAAGAAGCTGGAAGTACAGCTGATCGAAAGAACGGCGCAACATGTGAGCGCCTTGGTACGATAACTATGAAAGATACAATCCAAGTAGATGAAAAATGGGGAGGCGAGGCTGTCTCCAATATCCATGGACAGGTCTCCTTCCAGAGTAGGCCATTCAAGGCAGTTTCTACGTTTGCACCTTCTGGGGACCAGGGAGAGGCCATTGAAGAATTGAGCAGAGGATTGCTGGAAGGTGATCGTGCGCAAACGCTGAAGGGGGTCACCGGTAGTGGGAAAACCTACACGATGGCCAAGATCATCGAACGAGTGCAAAAACCTACCTTGGTGCTCTCCCATAACAAGACCCTCGCAGCTCAGCTCTATCGTGAATTCAAATCATTTTTTCCAGATAATGCGGTTGAATATTTTGTCTCAACATACGATTACTATCAGCCCGAGGCGTATGTCCCGGGCAAGGATCTCTATATCGAGAAGGACGCCTCTATCAACAGTGAGATCGATCGTCTCCGTCTCTCTGCAACCTTCTCCCTGATGGAGCGTAGGGATGTCATTGTTGTATCAACTGTCTCCTGTATCTATGGACTGGCCAACCCTGTATCAGTGAGGGATATGGTATATACTTTCCACAAGGGAGATGCATTCAACCATCGTGAGGTACTGGAGCAGTTGGTTCGCATGCAGTACGAGCGAAATGATGCAATTCTCCAGCGTGGCTCGTTTCGTGTACGGGGAGATGTGGTGGAAATCTGTCCCTCCTACCTTGAGAATGCAGTAAGGATTTCAATTGACTGGGATGAAATTGCCTCCATCCAGTGGTTCGACCCGGTAAGTGGTGAGAAGCAGGAAATGGTCGACAGCTATACCCTTTATCCGGGAAAACAATTTGTCATGCCGCAGGAGCAAGTGAAGGCTGCCATTTCAAGAATACGCAGTGAGATGGATGATCAGGTGGAGTTTTTTACTTCCATGGGAAAACCATTGGAGGCAGAGCGGATCAAGACAAGGGTGGAGTACGATTTGGAGATGCTCGAGGAGATTGGGTATTGTTCTGGGATTGAGAACTATTCCCGGCCTCTTTCAGACCGCAAGGCAGGTGAAAGACCAGCTGTCCTCCTTGATTATTTCCCGCCTGACTTCATTACCTTCATAGATGAATCACACGTCACGCTTCCCCAAGTTGGTGCAATGTACGAAGGAGATCGCTCGCGCAAGTTGAATCTTGTAAATTATGGGTTCCGGCTTCCTTCTGCACTCGACAACCGACCACTCAAAGCCACGGAGTTTGAGAAAGTAGTAAAACAGCGAATCTACGTTTCAGCGACACCGGGACAGAAAGAAGTCGATCAGAGTAAGCGCGTGGTGGAACAGATCATCAGGCCAACCGGGTTGCTTGACCCAGAGATAGAGGTCAGACCTACCGAAGGACAGATGGAAAATCTCTATGGAGAGATCAGGAAGGTTATCGAGAAAAACCAGCGTATCTTGGTTACCACCTTGACCAAGAAGATGAGTGAAGACCTTACTGACTATTTTGCATCACTCGGGTTGAAAGTACGCTATCTCCACTCCGAGATTGAGACCATCGAGCGAGTGGAACTGCTCAGGGATCTCCGTCTTGGTGTGTATGACGTTCTGGTTGGGATCAACCTGCTCAGGGAAGGTTTGGATCTCCCTGAGGTTGCCTTGATTGCTATTCTGGATGCAGACAAGATTGGATTCCTTCGCTCAACCACCTCCCTGATACAGACCATTGGTCGAGCAGCTCGTAATGCCGAGGGGCGTGTCATTATGTATGCAGACCGCATGAGTCCTGCCATGGAAGAGGCTATCAGTGAGACAAATCGTCGTCGTGCGATCCAGATGGCATACAACACAGAGCATAACATCACCCCGACAACCATTATCAAGGCAATTCATGACATGCTCGAGCGGGAGCAACAGGAGCAACAGGAGATCGAAAAGCAGGATCTTGCTCTGCTCAAGGGTGGTTACAACTTGCTCAGTGCTACCGACAGGAAGCAGTACATCAAAGCATTGGAGAAGGAGATGTTGGAGGCAGCCAAGAATCTGGAATTTGAGCGAGCTGCCATCATCCGTGATGAGATTCAGGATGTGAAAGCAGGCAAGTTCACCAGCTAGCGGAGGATCAGATCCAGTGAACCACCCGTGATGGTTGGGTGTTGATACTCCCAAGAGTTCATAGCACTCAATGCAATGTCTTGGTGATGGTACACGTACTCATAGAGGTAGTCCACAGAGATGATCTGGTCGACATCCCGCAATACCTGTTCCTCCTCATCCCACCCCAGGCCTGCAAGAAGTGCCTTGGTGAAATATCCATGGAATGAAGCTTCTCCGGCTGTATTGTCATAGGTTGTTGCAGCCAATACGAAAACAGGTTTCGCGTAGTCTCCTTCAGTGAAATACTGTTCATAGATTTCTTTGAGATAGATATTTCGCTCAATAAGAGAGTAGGATGTCTCACTCTCTTTTACGAAATTACCACTATAACAGCTGTCCACGAGTAGAAGGACGCTCCCCTTGCAGGAATCAATGGAGGCGTAGAGTTCATCTACCGATACGATCGAGTCCTCCATCGGTGATTTATTTCCATCAAGAATAGTACCATTCTCACGAGGAGGATAGAGAACCAGCGAACCGTCATCCCAGCCATGTCCGCTGTAGCTTATGATGAGGATATCCTGTTCGTCCATCGATTCAGAGAGGGCTTCTATAGTAGTCAGTACATGTTCCTTGGTGGGAAGCAGGGGATCCAACAAGTCATCACTCCCATCCTGGATCATGAGGGTGGACGCATGGTCTTTTTCCCAAAAGAGGGCAGTAAAGGCCTTCTTCAACTCAACAGCATCAGGGATTGTGCCATAGAGTTGTCTAATATCGGTATTTTCATAACTGAGCGCAATGGCAAGGTGGTGTGTCTTTCCTTCTGGTGGTTCGCTCATGAACAGTTCGCAACCGAGCAGGAGGAACAGCAGTGAAAATACAGGCATTAGGTGTTTCATAATTCTTATGCGCACACATTGCTCTCTTTGCTTCAGTAGCGGAATAGGGTCATATCAAGTGATCCACCGAGGGTCATGGGATGCTGGACAGATGTACCAATGGAGAAAAGCGACCAGCGAACTGGAAGCACCTGGTGTTTCTTGATGTATGTATACAGGGAATCTATACTGAGAGCCTCCTCCTTCGCCGCAGGAGGTGTGCCACCTGAGATTGTTTCTGTGTCATGGTTCCAGCCTAGTGCCTCGAGCAGTGCTGAGGAGAATACCCCATGGCTATGATCATCAAATGTCTGTTCGTAGGACTCGGTATTGGCACTTGCTGTCAGGACATAGAACGTGGGGACTTCCCATGAACCTCCACTAAAGAGTGTTTCATAGTAGGTATAAGGGTTTTTCTCATAGATCCAACTGTCACTGGTAGACGAAGATGGGATAAAACTTCCCCCAAAACAACTATCCAGAATAAGAAGCTTCCTTCCCTTGATTGGAACAATGTGTTCATGCAACCAAGATGGGGTAACCACAATTGGGGATGTTTCTGAAATATCGAGAGGCCCTGATGTCTGGGTGTGGGCCATCAAGAGCTCACCGGTAGGCTCAATACCATGTCCGCTATAGGTAATGATGGTAAGGTCATCTTCAGAGGCAACAAGTTCTATGTCTTTCAGTTTCGTTTCAAGGTTTTCCTTGGAAGGGTACGACAGATCGCTGAACGTAGCCTCTGTATGAGCTTCCCCTTCCTGCAGGAGAAGGTGTTTCTCGACATTTGAGCTATCCCAGCCAGCGTTGACAGCTTGCTGGGAGAATGCAGAAGCAAGCTCCTTTGCATCATTGATCGTACCGGGAAGGTCATGCAGATCATCATAGCCATTGATTTCGTTCTCGTAGGTAATGCCAATGGATACAATACGTACCTTTCCCTTCTGTATCGGTTGCTCATAGTAGAGTTCACAGGAAATAGTGAGAAGCAGCAGGCTGGGAAGAAGAAGCATGAATCTTCTCATACCTCACCTCGCTTGAAGGGGAAGAGCAGGTATCGTAGCCCGATCCCAGCCTGTAGTGCGGTGATCTCCTTTCTCAGGTGTAGGGAAACAGGAACCATAAGATGCAATTGATAGGTGGTGTCCTCAAGAATAAGGAACTGTGGACCAGCATGTAGGGAGAAGGAGGCAAAGGCCTCCTCTATATGTTTATAGAAGTTCACCTCTGTTCCACCCTCGAAGAAGAGGGAGAAGCGGGAGCTTGGAGCCCAGCTTGCAAGTACGCTGATACCCAATGAGTTGAAGCCTCGGGCTCGGTAGTTTCCAAAGGGAAGCGAGTCTGAAACAGAGTAGATATGTGCTTGCAGGGATGTCTCCCAAGAGGAAGCCTTATACCCGAGAAAACCAATGGTAGTGGAGATGGCAAGTGAAGATCGGGCAGGAATCTCATCTTCATAGTGGGGAATACCCAAGTAGTAGGAGAGGGATGAGGACGCAGCAAAATACTGTTCCTCATTACTTGCAGGAAGGGAGATGGCGAAAGAGAGCAGGACTGTCACTAGAATCCATCTGAGGCCTTTCATAACAACAGTATACAGAAATACTGAGGTATGCCTATTCCCTAGCCATGGGAAGTTTGGAATTTCCTTTCAGTTCTCCATTCAAATATTCCCGTATTGATGAAACTCTGACACCAAGGGTAAGATAGCTGGAAATTGGTTTTCTCCTTGCATGGGCAATAATTGTATGTCCTCCCCAGGTACAAGCGAGGCGGTAGTGGTCTCCTTGGAATTCACAGCTTGTCAGCTCTGCTTGCTTGAATTTGAGATGAGGCAAGTACTCAGCCAGTGGGAGGCTTCCATCGTCCTGTACCAGGACATCTTCCGGTCTGAAGAATATTGAATGGTGTCCCTCTTGAGGTTTGAAAACAAACGGTTCAGAAGAACCAATCTTCACAAGCGTCTTGGGAATGATGCTGTAGGGAAGGGTGTTTCCTTCTCCCATGAATGTAGCAACAAACAGGTTTGCTGGATGTGCGTAAATGGATTCACCGGCTCCGGTCTGCATTACCTTCCCCTCATGCATGACAATGATGCGATCTGCAATGGAGAGCGCTTCCTCCTGGTCGTGGGTCACATAGATGGTGGTGATTCCAGTCTCATCATGAATACGTCTGATCTCCTCGCGGAGATGTTTTCTCAGCTTTGCATCCAGTGCTGAGAGGGGTTCATCAAGGAGAAGCAACTGAGGCTGGGATGCCAATGCTCTGGCAAGAGCTACCCGCTGTCGCTCTCCCCCGCTGAGTTCCTGACTGCGACGTTTCTGGTATCCTTCCAAGGAAACGAGTGAAAGCAAGCGACTTATCCGCTCCTTCCTCTGCAGTCTTGTCATTTTTCTGAGTTTCAGGGGATAGGCGATGTTCTGCTCTACATTCATATGAGGGAAGAGGGCATAGTCCTGGAATACCATTGCAATCTGTCGTTCATGCACCGGGGTGTGGACAATATCTTTTCCATTGAGCATCAAGGATCCGGCGTGAAGGGGTAGTAATCCTGCGATCAGTTGCAATGATGTGCTTTTCCCGCAGCCTGAGGGGCCGATGATGCAGGCAAGTTCCCCTGCCTGGACAGAGAAGGAAACGTCGAGTTTAAAATCCTTGTAGGAAGCCTTCAATGTACACTCTAGACCCTCAGCGGCCATAGGTTCCTCCTTTTGCAAATTCAGTTACGATAAATACAAGAACGCTTACTGCGATCAGAATGGTACCCAGGGCACATGCACCCTGAAAGTTGTAGCTGCCGATCAAGCGGTACATTACCACCGGAAGGGTGATGATGGAGCTGTTTGCCAGTGTGAGGGTTGCATTGAACTCTCCCATGCTGAGTGCAAAAGCAAATATCGCTCCCGTGAAAAGGGCCCCTTTGAGAAGCGGCAGTTCAATGGCAAGAAATGTTCGCAGTGGCCCTGCTCCGAGGGTAAGTGAGCTATGCATATAGGTAAGTGGTATTTTTCGATATTCAGGAAGAATCGTTCTCAAGACAAAGGGAATGGCGATGACCAGATGAGCCAACACCACCAAAGTATAACTGAGTGCAAGCCCTCCTCTGAGACGACTTGCTATCAGGTAGTATCCGAGACCGATAATTACCGAGCTGACGGTCATGGGGAGCATTCCAGCCAATTCCAACAAACTTGTGGTGTGTTTCTTTCTCCTGATTGCAACCGAGAGGGTAAGTGCCAAAGGCACGGTTACAACGGCAACCGCGAGCGCGATGAGGAGACTGTTGGTTAAAGCGGCAAGTGCAGATCCCATATGGCCTGTTGCATTCTCAAGACTCAAGAGCTGGCGGTACCACTTTAGGCTGAACACCTCTTTTGCTGATCGTGAAGGGGCCGCCATGAATGAACGTACCACTACAGAGACAATGGGGCCAAGGATGAAGAGAAAGGAGATGATGGTATAGAGAAAAGCAAGCAGGCGGCCAGGGGTGGTTGCAGGCCTTTTTTCAGCCTTGCGGTGAGAAGTGCGGTAGGTCTCACTCCTACTGAGTTTCTTTTGGGTAGCATTGTACCAGAGCAAGAGAAGGCTGGTGATCAAAATGGAAAACAGTGAGAGCGCACTGGCTGAGCCCGGGTTGCCCATCATGCGAGCCTGGCGATAGATCTCTACCTCCATGGTGGTGAACTGAGGTCCTCCTCCCAAAACAAGGATAATTGCAAAGCTATTGAAACAAAACAAGAATACCAAGCTCGCTGAAGAGACAATGGCTGGAATAAGCCTGGGAAGGGTGACAGAGAAGAAGGTGCGTACCTTGCCGGCGCCCAACGTCCAGGATGCGGCTTCACAATTCTCATCCATATGTTCCCAGTAGGATGAGACAAGGCTCATAATGATCGGGAAGTTGTAGAAGGTATGGGCAAGGATGATGGCAGGGAATGAGTAGAGAATTTTCAAGGGGGGATCATTGAACCCAAAGATTCCCATCAGTATTCGGTTGAGAAAACCATTGTTTCCAAAGAAAATGACAAACCCAAGTACGACCAGGATGGATGGAATGACAAAAGGAATTGCACTGAGAGCGAGAATCAGTCGTTTCCCCTTGAAGGCATAGGTTGCAATCAGGTAGGCACCTGGCAGTGCTACGGCGAGACTTGCAAGGGTGGAGAGTGTTGCCTGCAACAAGGTGAAAGCCATGATCCTCTGGGTATAGGGATCTCGAAAAATCGAAACAAGGCGGACCAATGACAAGCCCTCCTCAGTGACAAACGCTGAGGAGAGCGTGAAAAAGAGAGGAATAAAGAACAGCATCAGCAAGATGACCATCGAAGGAATGGGCATGGTTCGATAGAATCTTTTGTACTGAAGGCTGTTGTTCTCTCTCATTTACTCATTACCTGTGTCCATTCAGTAAGCCACCTATCTAGGTTTTTTGCAAGGGTTTCACTGCTCATGGAGAGGTTCTTTTCCGGTTTTGGGGCATAGTCGAATGCTCCTGGTAGTTCTGTTTTACTGTTTACCGGGTACATTGAGTTGGCCATTGCTATGGTCAGCTGGCCTTCGCTTAGGATGAAATCGATAAACTGACGAGCCTCATCCTTCTTCTTGCTCGAGGCCAGGATGCCAACCCCTTCAATTGTGGTACTGTGTCCTTCCTCAAAGATAGCTACCTGATACCGGGTAGTATCCTCATAGGTTACATGATAGACCGGACTGGTCGTATAACTGAGTACCAGTGGGGCTTCTCCCTCAGTAAAGAGCCCATAGGCACTGGACCACCCATCGGTAATGGTAAGTGCTTGGTCCTTCATGGTTTCCCACCACGCAAGATACTTATCCTCACCGAAGACCTCAATGGTCCACAATAACAGCCCAAGCCCCACAGAACTTGTTCTGGGATCGATGAGAATGACCTTGTCCCGATACACTTGATCAGTAAGACTGGCGAGTGAGGTGGGAATCTCCTCTTCTTTCATCTTCTCAGTATCAACGATAAAGGCGAAGTTGCCATAGTCGAAGGGAAGCAGGCGATAGGTAGGATCGAAGTGCAAGAATTCTGGGATATCCCCCAGTACGTTACTCTTGTAAGGTTCCAGGAGATCGGCTTCATAGATTTTTGAGGCCATATCATCACTGATTCCCACTACGACATCTGCCCACGGATTGCCAGCCTCGGAAATGACCTTGTTCATCATCTCCATTCCATCTCCAGAGCTTACCAATGAAACCTTGATTCCCGTCTTCTCAGTAAATGCTTCTACGAGAGCAGGGCCAGGTCCCCAATCGCCGGTAAAAGAGTCATAGGCGTAGACTACGAGCTCATCTGATTCTTGCGTACCTTGTGCCGAAAGCGGGGCTAAGAGTGAAAGGATGGCAACCAATATCCATACGAACTGATGCTTGTTCATAAGCACCTCCATATATTGTAGTTTGCCATGGGGATAGATTTGTAAGATATGACTGTCTCCCTACGCTGGTATGATCCAGATCAGGTTAACGGGTGTAATCTCAGGCCATGAGGCCACCCCAGGACAACCATAGCCTAGCGAGATGGGGGGAATCTGTCAATACGCGTTCTGTTGACCGCGCTTGAGAGCTCATGTACAGTGATGAATATGAAAAGACTTGTTCATTCATCCAGTGTTGCTGCCATTGATGAGAAGGCCCAGAGCATTGTTCATATTCCTGCAATCTGCCTGATGGAGAGTGCTGGTCTGCAGACATTCCTGAAATGGAAACCTGAACTCTCCAAGGAGAGTCGTCTTGTCTTTCTCTGTGGAGGCGGGAACAATGGGGGAGATGCATTGGTGGTTGCCCGTTATGCCTATAATGATGGGTACACCAATATACAACTTGTCTATAGCGGTTCCCACCTTTCCCCTTCCTGTGAAATCCAACGATCGATCATGCATCAATACCCAATTTCTGTACTACATTGGGATACTGCATCAGAACAGGAGAGAGATTCCCTCTTCCAGGAAGCTTGCTGGATTGTAGACGGTCTGGTGGGCACTGGTTTGAGAGGTGAGTTGAAAGCATCTCTGGCTGATCTGGTGGAGAGAGCCAACGCCAGTAGTGCCAAATGCCTTGCAATAGACATTCCCAGTGCAGTGGGAGATGAAGTACCGGTTTCCTCAGTACATATTGTAGCCGATATGACGGTGACAATGGGACTGGAGAAAAGCGCCATGTACCACCCGGTCAGTCGTGCTTCTTGTGGGCGTATTGTGTTGGTGAATCCTTCGTTTCCTCCCTTCCTGCTAGATGAGTGCAAGGCTGAGGCAATGCTTGTCCAGAGAGGCCGGGCCTCCCTTGATCGTCTTGCCGTCAATGCATACAAGAACAGTAGAGGGCATGTGGCAATTCTTGGGGGGAGCAAGCACTATAGTGGGGCTGTAAGGCTTTCAGCTCGTGCAGCGTTTGCAGCAAGAGCCGGGTTGGTCTCCCTTTTTTGCGATCCTGAAGTGTATCCAATAGCAGCTGCTGATTCAGTCTCGACAATGGTGCAAATCTATGAAGGACAGGACTTGGGTCGCTATGATGCGCTTCTTGCCGGGCCAGGGTGGGGAGAAGGTCGAGAAAAGCTCGTGAAGGAAGTGCTTGCTTTCGGTCGGCCGACTGTCTTGGATGCAGATGGGATCAGGGCGTTCGCTTCATTGTTGAAAGGGGGGAGTGTTCCCGAACATGGAGAACTGTTGCTGAGCCCGCACATTGGAGAGTTGCGCTGCCTCGTTGCATCCTGCTTTCCCGGGGAAGCTGACCGGCTGGCAAAGTCTGATACCCCCTCCTCGTTTTTTACCATCCTCGAAAAACTGGCAAAGTACATCGAAGCAACCATTGTGGTGAAAAGCCATTTGCTCTATGTAGTGAGCCCCGATGCAAAGCCTGTGGTGATACAGGGCAACAATCCTTCCCTGGGAGTTGCTGGTAGTGGTGATGTGCTTTCCGGCATTCTTGTTGCCCTGCTTGCAAGAAGTCACAATTGTCATCAGGTAGCAGTGGAAGGTAGCCTGCTTCATCAACGCGCTGGAAGTCTTGCATCGTCAGAGACTGGGTACTATGACAGTGAGGCACTCATTGGTTTTGTAGGAAGAGCAAGTCAGGAGGCTGAACAGTGATACAGCTCTATATCCTGTCCATAGCATACTTGCTGTTTGGTTCCGGGTTATTGCTTGCAGACAGCTATGGCCTTTCCTTCGCCTTGTTGCTTTCCCTGCGTTATGCATTCAGGACAAAGCGTGTCCTCAGACGATCCCTCATACTCCTTGGATTGGTAATCAGTCTTGGTCTCTGTTTCCTGCCTATGGATCCAGGACCGGTTTTCCTTGGCGATTTTGTCCCGATGCTTGGCTGTTTTTCACTAATGTTGTACTACCTCTTCAGGT
>JBFWKK010000052.1:0-18897 GCA_050252715.1 Sphaerochaeta sp.
TATCAGAATGGTCAAGTGCCGAAAACTGATTCCCTGTCTATCAATCCTTTTCATTTTCTTAATACGAAGGAGTAGGAAAAGATAATAAAGAAACCACTTGACAGGAGGTCACATCATATCAGTTATTAAAATCCATAGGCTGGAAAATCTCTTATCCATACCCTTATACGCTACCTGTACTTTATTGGCTGTCTGATAGACTATTTAGGTTCTGATTACCGTATCTTTCATTTCATTGAAGAGCGTTTCTGTTCATACATCCTGCTGTCGGCAACCTTGAAAAGTTCATCACTGGTTGTCCCATCCTTGGGATAGTGAGCATTCCCAAAGCTTATGGATAGGCTAATAACAACAGATTCAATGGTTGTTGGTTCTGTAACGGCCTCTACAATCTGCCGTAATTTCTGTGTAAGGTTGTTACCTGATTTTGGGCAAGCAAGGAGGAGGATGAATTCATCCCCTCCGTAACGGATAGCTGAATCCCCATCAGCTAGTTGCTCGTGTAGTACTTTGCCGATATGTCGTAACACTTCGTCCCCAAACATGTGTCCGTAGCTATCGTTGAGATGCTTGAATCCATCGACATCCAATACTGAAAGACACAGAGATTTTCCTTTGTTTGTAGCAGATTTGAGTGATGAGTCAAATTGTTCGGTCATCCATAACCGATTGTTCAATCCCGTAAGCACGTCACTACGGGCTGCGTCAAAGAGAGCTTGTCTTCCCTTGATGTTTATAATGAGAATAAATCCATATGACCACCCGATAGCCCAAGGAACAAGGGTCAAAAAGATTATAGGGGTCAGCACCTGATTGGGGTCGTTCAGGAAATCACTGTTAAGCATTGAGAACAGCCATCGAAAGAAGAAGGCAACAAACATCAGGGCGAATGTGACTGAGATGATCATATAGACAATACGCTCGAGTCCTTTTTCCTTCCACAGCAGGACCACTATGGTCAAAGCAAGGACGATCATCATGAGAAGATCATTTATCATATATCGCCCTCTTGCATTATCTAGGTTCAAGAGAGTCGAAAGAAGATAGATTATTCCATACAGAATTTCGAGAGGAACGCGTACATGGTCTAAGGGATGAAGATCCTTGAACCTAATGGCACCCTCGAAGATGAGCAGAGGTGTGGTAATAGTCGCAATATTGTTCAGTACAACTGCAATATTTCCGAGCGTTGGCTCCAGAGACATGGGGAAAAACCCTAACGTGGTTAGGAGAGCTCCAACTGCCCAAAGGCCGGTACCTTGTAATGTAGGGTATAATCGCCAGATGAAAATCATCATAACGGAAGTGAGAATTCCAACTGTAAGTAATACCGATCCAAGTGTTGGATAATGTAACGACATTTTGTCCCTTCTCAAGAAGTTATTGCTAAAAAACTATTGGTAGTGCAGTACACGATGCTGATAACCACAATGAGCTGACGTATCTTGTTCAAAACCTGAAGGGTAGTAATACATCAGCCCTTTCCTACATTGAATTGTCCATCCTAGACTACAACACAGAAAGCCCGTCCTTTTTTCATGACGGGCTTCCATGCTTTGTCTTACTTCTTGTCTTTACCTGTTCAGTGTATCGGTTGCTGTACCTTCTGCAAGTTCTGCTGCTACCGCAAACGTCTCGCTGAGGGTAGGGTGAGGATGGATGGCGAGGGCTATATCCTCAGCAACAGCGCCCATCTCCAAGGCAACCACCGCCTCAGAGATTAGTTCACCTGCATTCTTTCCACAGATTCCTGCTCCAAGCAATCGTCCTGTCTTTTCGTCATAGAGCGCCTTGCTGACTCCCTCTGAAGCAACAGCACTCAGTGCCCTGCCATTTGCCATCCAGGGGAAGGAACCCTTCATATAGGCTATTCCCTTCTCCTTGGCCTCATTTTCACTCAGGCCAACCCAGGCAACCTCAGGGCTTGTATAAGCAACTGAGGGTATTCCCATTGGGGTGAAAGCAGAAGCTTCACCTGATGCCACCTCAGATGCCACCTTGCCCTGATGACTGCTTTTATGGGCCAGCATTGGGTCTCCCACAACATCCCCTATGGCAAAGATGTGTGGGACATTGGTCCTGAGTTTCTTGTCCACCTCAATCCAACCACGACCATTTGTCTTGATATTCGTGTTCTCAAGTGCTATTCGGTCGGAATTGACTTTTCTTCCCACTGCAACCAACACAGCATCAGATTCGATAGTAGAGGGAGCCTTATCCCCAGCTAGGTGGAGTGTAAGTGCATCCTTCTTTGCTTCCACCTTCTCCACCTTTGTGGAGGTGTAGATGGCTTCATATTGCTTCTTGAGCTTCTTGACCAATGGCTGCTTGAGATCTCTGTCTGCAGGTGGGATCAGGGAATCCATCATCTCGATGATGGTTATCTTTGAACCAAGCGCATGGTACATGGTAGCTACTTCAAGGCCTATAATACCTCCCCCTATGATCGCCAGATGCTTGGGGATGTGCGTAAGCTCCAAGGCTTTGGTAGAGTCCCAGATACGTTCATCCTCATAAGGGATTCCTGGGATTTGTACTGAGCGGGACCCAACCGCTATGATCAGATCATTGAAGGTAAGCTTCAGCTCTTCCTTCTCTGTCACTACCTTTAGTTCAGTATCAGAGAGGAAGGACCCTTCTCCAACAATACGTTCAACCTTACGGGCCTTGCAGAGAGAATCCAACCCAGAGGTAAGTGTCTTTACCACGGAATCCTTATGGGCCCTTATTTTCTCCAAGTCAATGGTAGGCTTTCCAAATGAGAGACCAAGAGGGGCAAGTTTCTCAGTCTCTTCAATCACTTCAGCAAAATGGAGAAGTGTCTTGGAAGGAATGCATCCTACATTCAGGCATACTCCCCCCAGCACGGAACTTTTTTCAACAATGGTTACCTTTCTGCCCAAATCTGCGGCTCTAAAAGCTGCACTATAGCCACCGGGTCCTCCTCCGAGGACCAAGAGGTCTGTTTTCTTCTCTTGCATCTGTACACACCTCCTTAGAGCAGTACTCGTCGTAAATCTCCCAACAAAGTGGCAAGATACGTGGTAAAGCGAACCCCTGCAGCACCATCGATGACCCTGTGGTCATAGGCTACAGAGAATGGCAGGATGTCTCGGGGAGTGAACTCCTTTCCGTTCCACACTGGTTTCTTGGCAAGCCTTGATACACCAAGGATTGCAACCTGCGGAGGATTGATTAGGGGGGTGAATCCAGTCCCCCCGATCCCTCCAAGGCTTGAGATGCTGAACGATCCTCCCGAGAGGTCCTCTGGTTTCAGTTTCCTCTCCCGAGCTCGCTGGCTGATGCTTGCAAGCTCCCTTGCAATCTCTGTAACGCTCTTTGTATCTGCATTCTTGAGCACCGGAACGATCAAGCCCTCTGGGGTGTCGACCGCAATACCGATATGGTAGTAGTGTTTGAGAATCAACTCGCCACTATCCTCATCGAAGGAAGCATTCATCTCTGGGAACTTCTTCAATGCTGCGACAACCGCCTTTACGATGAAGGGCAGGATGCTGATGCTTACTGGATCGTCACTTCGCTTCATCTCCTCCTTGATCGTTTTTCTCAATGCTTCAAGTTCAGTGACATCAGCCTCGTCATACTGGGTGACATGCGGGATGATCTGCCAACTCTTCTGCAGATGTGGTCCCGATATCTTTTGGATACGGGTGAGCTTCTTGCGCTCTATCTCCCCATACTTTGAAAAGTCTTCCAGCTCAATCTTTCCGAAGGAAGACGGAGTTCCTCCACCACTGCTCAGCGCCTTTTTCACCAAAGCCTGCACATCTTCATGGAGTATTCGACCATGGGGACCACTGCCTTTGACGTCTGCAAGATCAACGCCAAGCTCCCGTGCATATTTACGAAGGGAAGGCGTTGCATGGTATACAGCCCCAAGAGCTTGTTCATTGACAAGATCCGGTTTTTCTACTTGTTGCACTTGCTTTTTCGGTTGTTCAGGATCAGCTTTTTCTGCGGGTTCTTCAGCCTTCTTTTCTTCCTCTTCTTCGTTTGGTTGCTCTTTTTTAGGCTCTTTTTCAGTTCGCTGCTTCTCTTGTTCTTCCTCACCTTCGGCTTCCACTTCAATCTCAGCTACCGGAGAGTCCTTGGAGACAGTGTCTCCTTCTTTGACCAGAACCTTGGTGATGGTTCCTGCAAAGGGAGAGGGTATATCCAGTACTGCCTTTTCACTTTCAAGTGCTACTATTGAGTCATCTACCGCGATCACATCCCCCTCACTGATATAGACATCAATGATTGGTACATCTTCAAAATCTCCGATATCTGGAATGAGTATTTGTTTTGTTGCCATCTTCTGTATCTCCTTAACTCAATAGTGGATTGGGCTTGTCGACGTCAATGCCATATTTCTCGATCGCCTCACGTACGTTCTTGGCAGGAATAGTGCCTTCATCTGCAAGTCCCTTCAGCGCTGCAATGGCAATGTAATACCGGTCTACCTCAAAGAATTTTCTCAGTGCTTGCCTATAGTCAGATCTGCCAAATCCATCAGTACCCAGGATGGTCACCTTGTCATTGGGGATAAGTCTCCTGATCTGCTCAGGGTATGCCCTGATATAGTCTGTGCTGATTACAACCGGTCCCTCATGGCCTTCCATGAGCTTGGTAAGATACGGGATCTTTGCCTTTTCTTCAGGATGGGTGAGGTTGTATCGCTCTGCTTCAACGCCGTCACGATGCAATGCATTCACCCCAAGGATGCTCCAGATGTCCGACTCTACAGCAAAGTCACTGGAAAGGAGATCTGCGGCAGCGATAACCTCCCTTAGAATTGTTCCGCTTCCCATCAATTGAACCACGGGTTTCTTGTTCTTCTTTGCCTTTCTGAAGAGATAGGCTCCCTTCTTGATCCCATCCTCAACTCCCTTGGGCATCTGGGGGTGGGTGTAGTTCTCATTCATCAGCGTAAGGTAGTAGAAGATGTTCTCATTATCCTCATACATCCTCTTCAGTCCATCCTGGATGATCACTGCAATCTCGTAGGAGAATGTAGGATCGTATGCCTGACAGGTGGGGTGGGTGGATGCCATGAGCAGTCCATGTCCATCTTCGTGTTGCAGGCCTTCCCCGTTCAAGGTGGTTCTTCCAGCAGTTGCACCCAGCAGAAATCCCTTTGCCTGACTATCTCCTGCGGCCCAGATGAAATCATCCACCCGCTGGAAACCGAACATGGAATAGAAGATGAAGAAAGGAATCATGGAGACTTGGTGATTTGCATAGCTCGTTGCTGCTGCAATCCAGGAAGAGATTGCCCCGGCCTCTGTAATTCCCTCTTCCAGAATTTGTCCCTTAGCATCCTCGCGGTACCAGAGGAAAGAATCCTTGTCCACTGGTTCATAGAGCTGACCTTCAGGAGCATAGATGCCAATCTGTCTGAATAAGCCTTCCATGCCGAAGGTTCTGGCCTCATCGGAGACAATGGGAACTATGCTCTCTCCAATGTTCTTGTCCTTTACCAGCTTGGTAAGCAAGCGTACAAATGCCATGGTGGTGGAAAGTTCCCTGTCCCCTGTGGAGGCAAGCATGTCTTCAAAAGTTTTTATTGTGGGAACTGTCAGCTTATCGCCATCCTTATAGCGGAACGGAACTGGTCCTCCCATAATCTCACGGCGTCTTGCAAGGAATTTCCCTTCTTTGCTCTCAGGATCCGGTTTGATGAACACCATGTTTTTTGCCTGTTCATCATCAATGGGTACATGGAAGTGGTCCCTGAAAGCAAGCAGATCTTGTTCCTCCATATGTTTCAGATTGTGAGCTCCCATTGCACCCTCTCCGCTTCCCATCCCATAGCCCTTGATGGTCTTGAAGAGAATAACGGTGGGATCACCCTTGTGATGGGTCGCAGCATGGAATGCCTGATAGATCTTTCTTGGGTCATGTCCTCCTCGGCTCAACTGCCAGAGATCCTTGTCTGTCTTGCCTTCTATGAGGGACTCAAGATATGCATCTCCAGAGAAGAGTTTCTCACGGAGATACGCCGGACCTTTGGCTTGCAAGGTCTGGAACTCACCATCGACCATGTTTGCCAGTTTCTGCAGGAGGATTCCCTTGGTATCCTTTTCGAGGATCGAGTCCCACTCAGTTCCCCAAATTACCTTGATAACATTCCAACCTGCACCTCTGAACCTGCCTTCAAGTTCCTGGATAATCTTTCCATTCCCACGGACCGGTCCATCGAGACGTTGCAGGTTGCAGTTTACTACAAAGATTAGATTATCAAGTTTTTCCCTGGAAGCAAGTGAGAGTGCCGACAGAGACTCTGGTTCATCAGACTCCCCGTCTCCCATAAAGACCCATACCTTCCTGTCACCACTTTTCTTCAGGCCTCTACCATCCATATACTTCATGAATCGTGCCTGGTAAATAGCCATCGATGGACCTAGGCCCATGGAGACAGTTGGGAACTGCCAGAATGCAGGCATCAGGTAGGGGTGTGGATAGGAAGAGAGTCCTTTGCCCTCTGTTTCCTGTCTGAAATGCTCCAGTTGTTCTTCACTCAGTCTTCCTTCTACGAAAGCCCTGGCATACATACCTGGGGAAGAGTGGCCTTGGAAGAAGACCAAATCAGCACCATTTTCAGCATCTGGACCTCTGAAGAACCAATTGAATCCCACCTCATACATTGCAGAAGAGGATGAGTAACTGGCAATGTGCCCTCCCAATCCTTTCCCCCCTTCATTCGCTTTGGCTACCATTACCATGGCATTCCAGCGAACAAATGCAGATACATTTCGAGCAATAAGGGATTCTTCTGGCGGAATGACCGCATTCGAATCAAGAATAGGTGTATTTATATAGGGACTTATAACTCCTGGGGATGTTTCAACCCCCTTGTTACGGGCAGTCTGGGTAAGTTCTGAAAGCAAATAATCTGTCTTCTGATCGCCTTCATGTTCTATTACACCCTCTAACGACTCCAGCCATTCTTTGGTCTCTGCAGGGTCTGGATCATGAAAAATCTGTTTACTCATACATTTCCTCCGATAGTGAGTGTACAAAATAGTGTTGTTGTCTCTAGGAGCAACACCAATAGTATATGCTCTAAATATACTACCGAAACAGTGGTAATTCAACATCAGAGGCTATGGAATACCGAAAAATGGATGCTGTTGCGTGTAAAAAACTATATTTGTCATATAGAGTTGTAAATATATAGAACAAAATAGAATTTGAAACAACATAAATGCGCAGATGGGTTGCTTCTTTGGTGGGTTTCGCTTCGATCAGGCAGTATTGTTGGACCCCTTTGTGATGGAACTACTGGTTTTTTTTAAATCAGAAAGGGGAGAGACAGAAGGTCAGGGAGTGAGGTTCTCTCTCTGCAGTAGTGCAACATATTGCCTCTTGCAGGGAACGCGTTCCTTATTCAATATCGGATATCCTCATCCAAGGAAGTATTGGTTGAAAAGGCCATCCATCTGTTCTATACTTTCTGCAAGAATAAAAAAGATTCTATAGAAACAAAAGGAGGATCTATGAACCACAAAAGAACTTGGGCAATCTTGTACATTGCCATTGTCTTGATGGTTGGGGGAAGCCTATTAGGCAGCTGGGTGAATTCCGGAATGGGAAAAGCAACGGTTGAGGAGGTTGCAATTTGGCAAGAGCCAGGATTCAAGGTGAGTGCATACTTGTACACACCAAAGAACATTGAAGGAAAGGCTCCAGCAATACTTGCTATCCATGGATTGAATAATCAAAAGAACCATATGGCAAATACTGCTTTGGAATTTGCAAGGCGGGGGTACATCGTACTTTCCATGGATATGAGTGGACATGGAAAATCTACCGGGAAGAACCTCGATCATGGGGCCGGGGGACCTGCAGGCCTTGCGTACCTGAGAAGCCTGCCAAACGTTGATACTGAAAATATCGGTATTGTTGGAATGTCGCAAGGAGGTTTTGCAGGAGCAATGGGTGCAATTACCTCAGATCCAGATGGATATTCCTCTGTCTTCTTTATGGAATCTGAAGTGAATGCACCAGGATCAATGGATCTGTCAGCTGCCAAGCATGTGAAGAATGCTGCATTCAACATTGGCACGGTAACTGAATTGGGAGTCATGATTTTTGTTGGAAAAGGTTCTGATGCACCGGTGTCCCCAGTACTGCAGCCCCTTTTTGGAACGGAGGATCCAATAGAAGTAGAGAAGGTGTATGGTTCAATAGAAGATGGTAGTGCAAGAATTCTCTACCAACCTTGGGAGAATCATGCAGGATCCACTGACTCGATTCCTGCAATTGCAAACGCACTGCATTGGATGCAGTTGACATTGGATGGTGGTAAAGACCTCTCTGTAGCTAGACAAATCTGGCCTATCAAACTCATTGGTACTGCCCTGGCTCTCTTTGGTGCTATGCTGTTCCTTTTTCCCATGGGATCGCTGTTGCTTGCATCAACCTATTTCAAGGACCTCAAGGAAGAGGTTCCAGAGTACCGTGGATATAGCAAAAAAGCGTGGTGGATAGGAGCTCTGATCACCACCAGCCTCGGTCCACTTTTGTACCTGTTTGTATGGAACCACATGTTTTTTGTTCCTTGGATCAGTCCAAACAGAATCTGGCCACAAAACTTCACGAATGTGTATATGGTTTGGGCAGTCCTTGTAGGAGTCATCAGCATACTGCTTTTAGTCATCGGCCATTATAGTATGCTCAAAAAGAAAGGAGGTGGCTTGTTTCAGTATGGGCTAACAGAGCCCAAGGGGAATTTTAATTACACAAAGATCTATAAATCAGTGCTGTTGGCAGTACTCACATTAGTTCCAGTCTATATAGTGCTGGTGTTCGTTGATGCCGTTTGGCATGTAGACTTCAGGGCCTGGGTGTTGACGCTGCTTCCCATGAGTGGGAAACGCTTCTTGGCTTTCCTTGGATATCTCATACCATTCTCGATCTTCTTTATTCCTCAAGGTATAGCATTTGCTGGTTTCCAAAGACCAGGAAACGGAAAACTCAGTTTGGGAAAGGAGATGTTGATCAACTCAATTGTGCTGACCCTTGGAGCCGCAATTTGGCTGTTGCTGTTATATATCCCAATTATTGCGGGAGGTTCCATTATATTTGGTGCTGATCCGATGGTTCAAACTGCATCAGGAATGGGTGGAATATACTACCTGCCGATGCTGGTATTGTGGCCATTGGTTGCTTGTATATATACATACTTTTTCCGTAAAACCGGAAGGGTCTATGTAGGAATCATACTAGCTACTCTCTTCATTGTTTGGTACCTATCTGCAGCAGGTTCCTTTGCAGTTATGCTGTAGCTTGTTATTCTTTTCAATGTATTTAGCCATAGTACCCTGACAAGCTCATGGTGCTATGGCTTTCTGTTTCAAGTATCCAAGGGTGTGGTATACTCTAGCAGACCAAGGTTCGGCTGTCATGTATGGTGAGAGGGCCGATGTAAGAGTTTTATACAGTTTGGAGTGTTTCATGGAATTAAGCTGGATGGGGCGTTATAGAAACCTAGTTGGGCAATTGATCAGATATGCCAATATATACGTTCGAGGCTATAATATTGAATTGGGTGGAGATTCACAGATAACCCTTTCAGCGCAAAGCTGGCAGGTATTGGAGTGTATCATCGAGCATGAGGATGAGACCCTCAAGATGGCTGAGCTTTCCAAATATCTTGGTATGCCACAGAGTACCTTTTCGAAGTATGTGAAGAAGTTGGTTGCACAAAACCTGGCTGAACGGTATAGAAAAGCCGACAACCGCAAGGAAATCATTCTCAGGCCATCGGAGTATGGGCGAAATTTCTATATCCAGAAAAGCAAGGGGCTCTTGGAGTTGGGATATAAGGAAATGTTCAATTTGCTGGAGAATGTGCCAAATGATGCCTTGCAATCAATGGTAACTGCGATAGAAAATCTTGCAAACCATCTTGAAATTGACACCAATGATTTTACAAAAACCCGTCTGATAAAGCTCGAAGGCTAACGTATTTTGGTATAATCAGTCCCAAAGTCATACAGCGTGTATGCATGACCTGCAAGTGAGATAGGTGTAAAACCCTAGATTCCTCAGTAGTTCGGGTGTAAGCTAGAAGCATCAGCGTATCAAAGGAAATTCATATGAGCATGCTTTGCATAGAACTTCTTGGTACACCAAAGTTCAGCATAGACTCAAAAGAGGTTCCCTTTGTTCGAAGAAGATCGAAGGCTCTCATTATCTACTTAATCTGTGCTGAAAGAAGAGCTACAAGGGAATTGTTGGCTGATTTGTTGTGGCCTGACAGTCCTCCGTCTCGAGCAATGGCCTCATTGCGTACTGTACTTTCCGAAATTAAAAATCACTTGCATGGTGAATTCCTCATAACAGAAGGTGATACCGTCTCCTTCGATACAACCAATCTCTCTTGTGACGTACTGGATTTCAAGAGATTGCTTACAAGCAATCCTTCTCTTCAAGAGATGAGGGATGCGGCAAGACTCTGGAAGGGAGGCTTTCTCAAAGGTTTCTCCTTCGATGCCTCTGCAGAGTTTTCCATCTGGCGTGTGCAGGAGGAGCGAAACCTGTTCTCGCACTATAAGCAGATACTGCAATCACTCTATGAGCATGAGATAGAAAGAGGTGATCTTGATTCAGCGTTGGAGTATGCCCGTTCTTACCTCAGCCTCGATAGTTTTGACGAGCAAGGACATAGAGGTGTCATGTATATCCATGCCCTCAGGGGAGAGCGGAAGCTTGCTCTACAGCAGTATGAACGATGTAGAACGATAATGGAGAAAGAGTTTCAAAGTCCCGTCGAGGAGGAAACACAGACCCTGCTGGAGAGAATACAGTCAGGGAACCTAAAAAGACAGACTGGTACCCTGAAGAATCGATTAGACTCCCCACGACTGGCAATCCTTCCCTTCAGATGCCATGCTCATGACCATGTAGATGTACAATTGTTTCATAACATGGTGATGGAGGCACTGGAAGATTATTTTGCTGTTGTTACTGAGGTTGGGATTATCTCAAGAACCTCTACCTTGGCGTATCAGAAATCTGGAAAACGGCTGTCCATTATTGCTTCAGAACTACAAGCCGATTACATCATTGAAGGATTTTATCGTGGTGATGCGCGTTCCCTGTTCATTGAAGGTCGACTGCTACAAACGACTCCCGATGCAGTGGTTGCTGTAAAGAGCATAACGGTCTCTCCATGCACCTGTAACCCCTACCTTGTTGCAAGCTATATTGGAGAATCCTTTATGCACTCAATTGGGATCAAGCACCCGTATGAAATAGAGAGGAAAGGCATTGAGCAGACGCAGCAAGAAAAGGAACAAGGCTCTACCTTGCAAAGTAAACTCAAGCTACATGCAAAACACTTTCTGAGAATAGATGAGCAAGAGGCATGCTTGAAGGCTGTAGAGCTCTATCGGGAGGCGGTGCATCTCGACCCTGATGATGCTGAAGCCTGGGCCGGTATCGGCTTGGCACTGCAGTGCTTCTGTGATAAGGGAATCTGCTTTCCAAATCGGACTGACAAACTATCTGAAGTGGAAGAGGCTGCAAACAGAGCCCTTGCCCTTGATGAAGAAGAACCAACAGCCCTGACAATCCTCGGTTCTGTTGCGATACAAAAGGACTGGGATTTCTCAAAGGCGGAAGCGTTCTATAAACGAGCGTTGCATTTGAGACCGAACAATACCAGGACCATGCGAGACTATGCTGAGCTCTGCATCATGACAGGACGTCATGAGGAAGCAAGGCGGTTATCCGATACCATCAATGCACTGGATCCGGTGAACAGTCATAATTTCAAAATTCAGTTCTGGCTGCATCTTCTTGCAAAGGAGTTTCAGAGGGCTGATGATGTCGTAAGACAACATTTTCTGCTTTTCCCATCTCCTCCTTTGGATCGAATCCTACAAGCCCATGTCCTTCTGATCGAGGGAAAGGCAAAGAAGGCTGTTGAGATGCTGACAAAGATTGACAGAAATCAATCATTGCCACGTTCTTGGTACTTTGCCCATCTGGTGGGTGAAGGGTACGGCTATGCGGTTTCCTCAAGGAGAGAGAAAGCTCTCGAGGTGATAGAGCTCTTGAAGCAGAATGATGGCGGATCCTTCTATCCCTATGTGCCCATTGCCCAGATCTATACCGGGTTGGGGTACTATGATACTGCCCTCACCTGGATAGATGCAGCAGTACAGGCTCATGATCCAGGGCTCTTCTTTCTCGCTGTGAATCCTCTCTTCATACCGTTGAATAATCATCCTGGATTGGAGCGAATCCTGGAACATACTCATATAATTCCTGTAAAATTTTAATTGTTACGTTCACTGTGACGGCGTCTGTATCATCTGTGAAACACCTCCTCTGTAGGATATCTATATCTACCATTTCGATCAGGAGGTTCTCTATGAACAGATTGGGAAAACACAGCCTTTTTCTCTCCATTCTCTTGCTGGTATCTGCATTGTGCTTCCTGGCAGGGGCAGATCTGAATACAGAGCAGGTGGTAACCTGTCTGTGTAATGCCCCGTCTTCGCTCCCTGATGAAGAGGTTGTTGTGTCGTTACCAGACGGCTTCTTCTCTCTCTATGAGTCAAAAGGAGGATATGTGTATGCCCCAGAGTCCACTGCCTTGCCAGACGAGGTAGACCAGGCATTTCTCTACAAAGAACAGCATGATGCTCTGGGAACTGTGGTGATCGCCTTGGATGAAATGAGTCGTGATTCTCCCTATGTGTATGAAACAGAGGGTAGGGTCAATGTCTCGCTGAAGGGCAGTGATCAGACCCTTGCCCTGGACAAGGTTGACTATGCGTGTGATGAATCGGGCAATAATCTCTGCTATCGCTTGAGCTGCAGTCCCGAGTCTGGATGTGATAACAGCATAGCAAAGGTATATATGCTCTGTTATAGTTGCACAGATGATCAATCGGTTCTAGTAGGCTCAATCTCCTATCTCTCTGATGACGGTGTGATGAAGGAGTCATATCCCTTCTTCATTACCGGAAGAGATTCTTTTGAATCGGAGCGCCATCTTCAGAAAAAGATTACCGTGGCAACAAAGTAGCTTGCATCCACAGCTATGCGATGACTCGCGGTGGTCAAGCAGCGTTGCCGGCTGTGAATAAAGAAACAGAACCACTGGTTTTCCAGTGGTCCTGTTTGTAAAGAAGTGTATGCTTCTCTTATTCGAAGGCGTCTTTGACCGTCCACTCCTTCCAAACGTTACCGACAAGATCTGGACCCGGTTTGAGGGTCTTCTTGCCTGGTCTCCATCCAGATGGGGTAGCCTCGGTACCTTTCTTCTCACGTACCAACTGGAAGGCCTGAATCTGACGAATTGTCTCGTTCACGTTGCGTCCAACTGGTGGAGAGAGTACCTCGAATCCCTGAATAATCCCATCAGGATCGATCAGGAATCGTCCTCGTGTGTTCACACCACCCTCAGCATCATAGATGCCATAGGCAGTTCCGATAGCACCACCGCCATCCGAAAGCATCGGATACGTTACACCGCCATCGACCATCTTCGAGATTTCATTGTCATTCCAAATTTTGTGAGTGTAAATACTGTCCACGCTCATTGAGAGTACTTGGACTCCGAGTTTCTCGAACTCGGGATTCTTTTCGGCGACCGCCGAAATTTCTGTCGCTCAGACAAATGTGAAATCACCTGGATAGAAACAAAGTACCACCCATTTTCCGAGGTAATCTGAGAGCTTCACTTCGACAAACTTGCCTTTGTGATAAGCAGGCGCTGAGAAGTCAGGCGCCTTCTGACCAACTTTAATCATGCTCATCTCCTCCTTGATCTGTGCAGGTTGTTCGCCGCCGCCTGTTTCTACAGGAACAACGCCGACAGGCCCACTTTTAGGTCGCTGACAACCCGGTTTGAACTCTTCGGGCATTTAGCTACTCCTTTTCTCAATCGTCCAACGGACGAAGAGAGATAGTATTATACGTATAAGTATAGGAAGGGTAGGCCACGATTGCAAGTATTACTTGTGAGAAAAAGATAATCATAACTTATTGGTACAATTTCTTAATACTGTAGTAAAATCGTTGTTGACAATACCTGAGAAAGGATTCTACTATCCAAGAGGAAGCTGATAGGATCTGGTGGTCCTCGCGGTCTTCAAAACCGTTGGGCGTGTAGAAGCGTCGGGAGGTTCAATTCCTCCCTCTTCCGTATATGAATTCACAAAAGCTATCTGCGTTGCCACAGATTGAAGTGCTGCTTGGTGAATCGTCACTGAACGACTATATCAGCATCCTCTCAAGACCAATGGTGGCTGATGTGGTTCGCAATGTGCTCACCAAGATACGCAGCGAAGTCGTACAAGAAGGGATGGAGGTTCCTGACAAGGATGCCATTCTTTTTCGTATCTGTTCACTGTGTGCGTGCAGAATGAAGGACCGACTCCAGAATGTGATCAATGCAACAGGGGTTATTATTCATACCAATATGGGGCGGTCTCCTTTGGACCGTGACATCTGGAGGGCTGCTGAGAGCCTCAACTGCGGGTATTCCAATCTGGAGCTTGACCTTGCCACCGGTAAGCGAGGGAAACGAAAAGGGCTTATTCCCTCGCTTCTCTCTTCTCTCACTGGTTCTGAAGATGCGCTGGTGGTGAACAACAATGCTGCTGCTGTCTATTTGATCCTCTCAACCTTCGCAAAGGGGAGTGAGGTTGTCGTATCCCGTGGTGAACAGGTTCAAATCGGAGGAGGATTCCGGGTTCCTGAGATTCTCAGGGCAACAGGGGCAATGCTTGTTGAGGTGGGAACAACGAATGTCACGAATCTAAAAGATTATGCTGAGGCAGTCACTGATCAAACAGCGATGATTTTATCGGTTCACCGTTCCAATTTTGCCATTAGAGGATATGAGAAAACTCCTTCTGTCAAAGAACTCTCTTCGTTGAAGAGCGATAGAGTCCTGCTCTGTGTAGACCAAGGTTCCGGCGTTATACACGAGAAAATCCCCGGTGAAATATCGGTGAAGAGCCATCTTGCACAGGGAGCGGATATTGTCTGTTTCAGTGGGGATAAAATCTTCAGTGGCCCACAGGCAGGCATCATTGTTGGAAGAAAAGATTTGATATCCCAACTTGAAAAACACCCCCTGATGCGTGTATTCCGTCCCGGAAAAACCATCTATTCGCTCCTTGAACTGACACTTGTCAGCTATTTGAACGGAGAAAAAGGATATCTTGCAAAGAAGCTCATGCAGTCCCTTGAGGTGTTGGAAAAGAGAGGTGAGTTGCTGCTGGAAGGGCTCGATGAGAAACGCTTTTTTCTTGTAGAAAGTACCTGTACGAGTGGAGGAGGATCAGCTCCGGATGAGACCTTTCCCTCTGTATCGGTGGCAATAACGAGCAGTCAGTCCCCTTTGAAGATACTTACAAGGCTGAGGGATGCAAATCCCCCGATCATCGCAACGATTCATGAAGAGCGTGTCCAACTGAATCTAGCTACGTTGGAAAACGAAGACATCCCGTATGTGCACGGGGTGCTTGCAACCATAGAGAACTAGCGTATGTATCATATTATCGGAACATCAGGCCATGTAGACCACGGCAAGACTGCACTCATAGAAGCCTTGACCGGCATCAATGCCGATAGGCTTCCCGAGGAGAAGAAGCGGGGAATGACGATTGATCTCGGCTTTGCCCACTTCTTTGACGATGCTGGAGAGCCGGTTGGGGTAATTGATGTCCCTGGTCATGAAAGATTTATCAGGAACATGGTTTCAGGAGCATGGTCTCTCTCCGTTGCTGTCTTGGTCGTAGCAGGAAATGAGGGATGGATGCAACAGAGTGAAGACCATGCCCGTGTACTTGAGGCAATGGGTATTCCTCATATTGTCTGTGCTCTCACAAAAATCGATCTTGTTGAAACCGATGTGCTAGATTTGGCTAAAGAGATGGCCAGAGAAGAGCTGACAAGAATCTTCAACAAGGAAATTCCCATTATCGGTGTTTCTTCGGTGACTGGGGAGGGGATAGAGGAGTTGAAAGCGGTGATCCTCTCCCTCTTGAAAGAAGCGTCACAAACAGATTGGCATGAGTCGGGGTATCTCCATATTGACCGGGTGTTCTCAGTCAAAGGCTCTGGTACCGTGGTAACCGGAAGTCTCTCTGGGGGAACCCTTGCCCAGGGTGATGAGTTGACCATTCTCCCCTCAGGGATCACCACAAAAGTCAAGGGCATCCAAAGCTATCATACTGCAGTTGAGATTGCGAGTCCGACCAGTCGAGTAGCGTTAAGCCTCCAGGGAGTGAAGACGGATGAAATCTCAAGAGGTTGCATTGTTGCAAAGGATCCCAGTGAGTTTCAGGTGGAGCGTGAGTACATCATTCAGTTTGAAATACTGGAGAACAGAAAAATCCGCAACCACATGGAAGTGGAACTTGCAACGGGAAGTGGACACTATATAGGTAAACTTCATTTTTTGAGAACCGAAGGATATGCCCGTTTTGTTCTCGAAGAAGCTATTGCTGTCTCCTGGCTTGATATCTGCCTGTTCATCCAACGAGGAGGATACCGTATTCTTGCAAAGGGACGGTTCATCTGGAGTGGAGAGACGGGGAAACATTTCAGGAACAAGTTCGCCCAGATTGTTGCCTCCTACCCGATAGGGGATTGCATTGAGGATGAGTCATCACTACGCCTCCTGATAAACGGGTATTTGAGAAATACTACATCCAGAGAAAAACGTGATCTTAAGCGGTTTCTTTCTAAGGAGGATATCAGGTACCGAATCATAGACGAGGTCATTATTCTTGAGGATGTTCTGCTGGAGGAAGCTGAAAGGTTGAAACAGATGGCAAGTCGCCCAGGGGGGGTCACCCGTGCAGAATTTTTGCAAGGAGAGGTTGTTCCTGAGGAAGTAGATGCATACTTGATAGAGCGAGCTCTTGTTACCTACCAGGTTATAGAGAGAGAGCAGGTGTATCTCACTGCAGACCAACTTGGTGGTGATTATGAGTTGAGCAAGCTTGGAAAGAAGATTATGAAACAGCTGGAAAATGCTCGAGACAAGGGTCTCCAGCTTAAGGAGATTACCGATGCAGGAGCTCGCAAGGAGTTGCGCAACCTTATCAGGATTGAGAAGGTTGTCCCCCTTGAAGGGGATATCTACTTCTCGCGAGAGAGATTTGATGCCTATACCACCCATATTCTCAATGGGAGAAAGGCAGGCGATGTGTTCTCCATTCCCGAAGCAAAGGACCGGACTGGGCTTTCAAGACGGTATATTATCCCACTCCTGAATAAGATGGAGGAGATGGGCCTGGTACGACGCGATGGGGATAATCGGGTAGTGCTTTAGTGGGAACAAACAGGCATGTTCCCCTAAGCACAGAAACGAGAATATTCTAGGTTGAACAAGAAAGAAAAGCAGTAGATCTAAAACCTCCTCACCGGTCTTGTGTAGTTTTCTATGAACTGACCTGTGATAATCGAATAGATTGTATAGTGAGCTAGGTCTATTGTTTGGTTATGGCCTTCATTCACACCAGTGAACCAATAGCGAATGTATCCTGATGTAAATTCCCCTGCATCATTGAAGTGAAGATTATCCAAACCCATTACCAACTCAGTGAAGGATGGAAGATACCAGTCATTAAATTTTTTTTCAGCATCACCTGTAGAGTAGTAACCCTCACAAGAGGATACTGCTTCATCATATTCAAAACGTGGATCACCATCATCAGTATGCCAAGTTTCATGTGCAACTTCCAAATATCGCCAAGATTCGACTGATAGATGCTCTTCTCCTTCAATAAACATTCCATCATTACTGATATCGCCACTCAGTTCCCAGTCTCGTGTATCTTTTGTTCCCTTGTCGAAGGCGATATACCCGCCTCCCGGCCCTTCATCGCCAATAAGGTAGCGGTTTTTTTGGATGGAATTGACCGGGATGTAGCTATCATCCACATGCTGGAGAATGTCCCAGTAGGGACCGGTTTCAGCATACGCTTCTTCCGGTTGCAGGGTTTCTACATAGCCATCTTCTTCATCAAAGACGTAGGCATGTAGATCATACGCTTGATACCCTTTAGTTTCATCGAATTCTGCAAAGACCTTCCATGAGCCGTAGTCGATTGAGCTGTTTGAGCGAATTGAGTCAGCATATGGAGTATTTCTTGTATAGGTAGTTGAAGGGGAGAGATCATAGGTTAAAACTAGTATTCCAGGAAATGGATCATCTACTCCCTTGAGAGGTTTTCTGATGGATACATTGTAATTCGTAGGATTTTCATCTGTAGAAGACACTACAGTAAGATTCGGCATCTGTATGGATAGAGTAAGGTCACCCGTATCAGCATCCCAGGTTATAATAACGATTTTCTTATTGCTTCGCAGGGTGGTATTTTCAAAATCTTTAACAGCTACTATATAGGAACCCAATTCAGAAGTTTCTGAATCTGCTGTTACTGAAGAGATAAGCGTTCCCTCATGGGTAAAGGAAATAACATGTTCTCCATCTGGTGCTAGTATCTCAAAATCAATAAAACCAGTATCATAATTATCTTCCAATAGGAAATTAGAATCAGACACCTCTTGCCCATCTAGATAAACAGAGACTTCATCATTATTTACTGAACTATAGTAATCAAAAATCTTTCCCGTAACTACTCGATACCCTTCTTCAGTGACTAGTGAGCTGTCATCACCACTAGAGCTGTCATCACCACTAGAGCTGTCATCACCACTAGAGCTGTCATCACCACTAGAGCTGTCATCACCACTAGAGCTGTCATCACCACTAGAGCTGTCATCCCCACTAGAGCTGTCATCCCCACTAGAGCTGTCATCACCACTAGAGCTGTCATCACCACTAGAGCTGTCATCACCACTAGAGCTGTCATCACCACTAGAGCTGTCATCACCACTAGAGCTGTCAACACC
>JBFWKK010000053.1:0-18610 GCA_050252715.1 Sphaerochaeta sp.
TGTAAATATAAATACTTAGCAATACGAATATATGTTTTTAGTCATAACACCAAATACGAAAAAAACCACCCTGGGGTGGCTGGCGTGTGGTTTTTGGGTTATGGCTTAGATTATGCTGCTGTCAAAGTGTGGTGGAGCAAGAGCATCAGGAGTACGGAGATGATCAGGCCCAGGACTCCTGTTCCTTGGTAAGAGTGTGTAAAGCGGTGCACCATACTGAATGCCCACGGTCCGATCGCACTTCCTGCAACAATAATGGACATCGCAAATCCACTGACCGCCCCCAGGTGCTTTCTCCCATAGAGTTTTGGCCAGGTGACAATGTTGAGCATACCGAACAAACCAGTACCGACCCCGTACCCAGTGACCACCAGCAAGGTTCCCATGGGGGAGTGCAGCATCAGCATGGCGAGGGAGGCAATGATCAGGCTTGCCCCATAGGCGATGTAGATATACTTGATTGCAATCCTATCGCTGAGGTAGCTCCCCAGAAAACGGGATATCACCGATATAACGGAAATGGGCAGAAAAATCTTCACTGCATCGCTCGCTTCGATGCCAAACTCTCCATAGATTGAGACGATGTGGAACGTAAAGGCTGTATTGAAGAGGGACCAGTATCCGAGGGAGATGATGATTATCCAATAGGCAGCATGTTTTTTTGCATCCTGCAAGGTGAGCTCCAGATGGGAATCCTCACTTCTCTTTGACCGGTTCGGTTTCGGTTTTGGCAGCCCCCGTTCCATCTCCAGAGAACATGAGTCCGGATCACTGCGAAAGAAAACAAGCACAAAGGGAAGGAACAGGAACAGGAGTCCTGCTGAAAGAAGCAGCAGTGTTGCTCTCCAACCCATTTGGTCGATCAATTGCTGCAGTGGCTGTGGAGCGTAAGAGAAGCCGAAGGAGGTGGAAAGCCCCATAAGACCGGTAGCAAACCCCCGATGGGTAGTAAACCATTTGGCAACCATACCTCTGCTCACCAGGGTCAAGACACCCTGTCCAAAGAACCTGATCCCAAAGAAGCCAAATCCTACTACCATGAAAGCTGCAGCTACAGGGGGGATGCCGAAGGAGGAGAGCAGAGATGCAATCCTATCGGAGAATACGAGCAAGATGAGGAAGAGACCCAGAAAAAAGGTGGCTATTGCGGCAACTATCCTTGCACCATAGCGGTCAAAAAGAACTCCTGCATACCCGATGATCAGGCTGCTGCCCAAGGTTCCCACCATATAGGCCGTTGAGATACCAACTCGAGAGACACCAAGGGAGGCAATGAGATGGTCGGTGAAGACCGAGACTCCCATGGTCTGTCCGGGAATGCTTGCAAGAACACCCAGAGCGCCGGCAAAGAGAATTACCCATCCATAGTAGAAGGGAAGGCGTGAGATGAGGGAACGTCGTTGAGCAACCACTGGGCCACTCTCGTTTTGCGTCATGTACGTACTCCTGCAGTAATTGGTAAAGCACGCAGTATGAAGAATTTTGAGAGGAATTACAAGGAGCATTGAGAGAAAAGGAAACCCTGCCTCACTGAGGCAGGGTATTCTGACAGTACGATTGTGTTTTTGGTTTATTCACCACACTCATCATGGTGCTCATGTTCATGACAGACGCTTCCTGTAGAAGCAAGATTGCCGGCAAGGTACTCCTTCACCGCTTCTTCGCTTGCGCCTCTTGCCCCGATGATGACCTCAATGTTGTGCTCATTGAAGATTTCAACGGCACCACCACCCATACCACCACTGATGATGGTATTTACTCCCAATTCATGCAGGTAGTTGGGGAGAAACCCAGGCCGATGCCCTGGATTGGCCACGCTCTCCTGCTTGATGATCTTCCCATTCTCAGTCTCAAAGACCTCAAAGCTCTCACAGTGCCCAAAATGGCCACAGACTTGTTTCCTCTCACTTGCTACTGCTACTTTCAACATTCCCATACTACTCCCTTGATTCCAATATGTTGCAGAGATCTCGTAAATCGGCTCCCTGATATGCTTCGATGGTTCCCTTGTCACATGCCTCGCTCAAAAGCGGATCGATAGGTAGTTTTGCGAGTACCTTGAGTGCATGATGCTGGGCAACAGCATCAATATGACTCTCTCCAAACACCTTGTACTGCTTCTGGTTGTCGGGGCATTCAAAGTAGGAGAGATTCTCAACAAGACCCACAATGGGTACACCCATTTTTGTTGCCATATTCACCGCTTTCTCCACTACCATGGAAACCAGCTCTTGGGGAGATGTTACCATAACTATCCCATCAACGGGAAGAGATTGAAAGACGGTCAAGGGAACGTCTCCTGTCCCCGGGGGCATGTCGACAAAGAGGTAGTCCAGCTCTTTCCAATCCACATCGGTATAGAAGAGCTTGACCGTGTTTGCGATCAGGGGACCACGCCAGATGACCGGGTCACTCTCATTGTCCAGCAACATGTTGGTTGAGATAACCTTGATCCCATTCTTGCTCTCTGCCGGTTCAATCCTGCCCTCTTCGCCTCCAGCCCTGCTGTGGATCCCAAAAGTCTTTGGTATGGAGGAACCGGTAATGTCAGCGTCCAAGACACCGACCTTATGGCCCCGTCTTCTCATCTCTGAAGCGAGCAGACTGGTGACAGACGATTTTCCTACGCCTCCCTTTCCGCTCACGATTGCAATAATGCGTCCGATGGTGCTGCCCGTCTTTGACTGGACATGCATATCAGTAGTGTTCTGTGCCATGGTATTACTCCTGTGTTCCTGAAAAGTCGAGAATGTCTCCTCCACTGAGGTAGTGCACTGAGTCACCCATCTTCTCTTTCAAGTAGGCATAGTTCTCTTCACCGGTGCAGTGACAGGTATAGAAGTCAGCCTTGCTCTCCAAGAGGATGGAAGCAATCTGGTCCAGGACCTCAGGGTCCTCGGGCTTTCCAGTGCGGTGATTATAGAGGTGGAATCCTCCGATCACACGGGTAGGGAAGTGTCCAAACTCGTCACGGAATGCATCCAGGATGTTTACAATCCCACGATGTGAGCATCCGCTGATAAGCACATGTTCATCTCCTTCCTTGATCGCCAGATACTGCTCATGTGTAAATGAGTCTTCCCTGTAGCTTTCCCCTTCCTTCCTATAAAGGCTCTTGTTGCCGGTAGGGATGAACCGTTTTCCCTCTACCTTGCTGAAGAGGAATATCCCCTCTGAGATCGGGGTGAGCGCAGAGGTGAAAATGACCCGATTGTCGCGAAGTAGTTCCTGGTCAACCCCTATGTAGTGGTACTCGCCGTCGCTCCTCTGGGAGTAGTAGGGGCCAAATGCCTCCTTGCGGGCATAGAGGGGGGCTGTGGTGTTTATGGCAAAGAATGTATGAATCCCTCCACCATGGTCATAGTGCCCATGGCTGAGAATGACAAGGTCTGCCTCTTGGAGGTCAATGCCCAGCTTCTCTGCATTTTTTGCAAACAAATCACTCGCTCCGGTGTCAAAGAGTATGGTCTTCTCTTTAGCCTCGACAAAGAGGCTGAGACCATGCTCAAAACCCAGGTTCCGGTTACTTGTGGTGTTTTCCACCAAGGTTGTTATTTTCATATGTGGATACGCTCCTTCATCAAATGTAAGGTTTTTGCGTAGATGGCCTTGATTGCATCAGCTCCTTTGCTTTCAACCTCGACCAACGTCCTATTGGTATTGATTGCGGTAGCTGCCATCTTGTCATAGGGAATCTTCCCTAGGAAGGGAACCCCCTCCTTATAGCAATATACCTCAATTTCAGCAGTCTTTCGTTCATTGGTATCATATTTATTTACAATGACAGCAACCGGTACCTGCAACTGTCTTGCACTGCCTAGAACACGTTTCAGATCGGAGAGGCCACTGACCGAGGGCTCTGCAACCATGAGTGCCAAGTCAACACCGCTTAACGAGGCTATGACCGGGCAACCAATGCCAGGGCTGCCGTCAAGGATGGCAACCTCGTGTTCGCTGGTTGCTTCCTTCAGCTGCTTCTTTACCTCACTGACCAGTTTTCCCGTGGTTCCGCTTCCCATAAGCAGGGTTGCCGTTGAGAACCGCTCATCGTCGCGTTTCAGCAGTTTCAGGTCTCCGACCTTCGCATCCTCACTGTGGATTGCTCCAAATGGACAGACATGCATACAGTAGTTGCACCCTTCACATGCGATGGGAAGCACCTGGTAGGGGTTTCCTGGCTTGATGGCATCAAAGCGGCACACCTCAAAGCACTTGTTGCAGCTGATGCATGCTTCTGGGTCGATAACCGCCTTGGGAAGCCCCATGTAGTCACTTTTTTCTTCCTCTTCATAGGAACCCAGTACCAAGTGGAGGTTTGGAGCATCCACATCGCAATCGGCATAGGCCTTTGCCTCACTGAGTTTGATGAACGCACTGGCCACCGTGGTCTTGCCTGTTCCTCCTTTACCACTGAGGATCAGAATTTGATGCATGTGTGGCCTCCTTTACTACGGTCTCAAGCAATTCCTTGAAGAATGTGTGATACTGTTCATCCTCCTCAACAGCCAGCAATCCATCACTGGAGAGTAAGGCCAGATGTTCGTCATAGGGAAGAGAGCCGATGATCGGCAGATTATTCGCTTTCGCATAGATTTCGCTGGGATTCTCCGTTCCCTGGGTCTTGTTCAAGAGAACCGCAGAAGGTTTCCCCATCAAGGTGACCAGTTCGTGGACCATTGCCAGGTTGTGGGCACCGAAGATGGTAGGTTCAGCAACGAGAAGACAAAAGTCGGCATTGGAGACTGTCTCGGTAACGAGGCACCCACTGCCGGGAGGGCTATCGATGATTACCAAGTCGCTCCTCTTCTCCTTCATGAGAGCCTTTATGATGGGTACAGCACTGCTCTGCCCAACGTTCATCTCTCCTGAAAGGAAGGTGATCCCATTCTTTCTCCCACGTTTTAGAACGCCCAAGGGACGTTCTTCCTCATGGATTGCCCCTTTTGGGCAAATATAGGTGCAAAGTCCACAGGAGTGGCAGATTTCATCAAAGACCAGGAGGTTTTTCCCGATCAGGGCAAGAGCATTGAATGCGCAGGCATCCACACACTTGTGACATCCATCACAGAGATCCTGGTCCACAACTGGCTTGGGTTCTGTGATGCTGCGCTCCTCAATAATGGTTGGCTTGATGAAAATGTGGCCATTGGGTTCTTCTGTATCACAATCGATATAGGTTGCATTTGCTGCAACGGCTGCCAGGTTTACCGATACCAGGGTCTTCCCCGTACCTCCCTTGCCGCTGAGCACAGCAATGGTAGCCTTAGTGCCCATGGTGAAATCCTGGATGTACTTCGTTGAGGCTGGTGAGGGTTCCTTCAATCAGGCTGGCAATGTTGTCAGCAATGCTTAGGTTGAGGGCTTTGAGGATACTGACATGTGCTGCGCTCAGCACTCTTGAAGCATTCTCTCCCAAACGGAAGGTGATCAAGCTGTCGATGTTTTGGTCAACAAGAAACTGGGCTGCTTGTATTCCAGCTCCTCCATTTGCTTGTGCTGCCTTGTTCTCTATAAAGGAGCTTGTCTCTTTCTCTGTATCATAGAGACAATAGATGGGGGCTCTGCCAAACGATACACAAATGGCACTGTCCAAGCTTTTTTCTTCTGCGGGTACTGCTACAATCATTCTGAAAAATCTCCTTGTCTATGTTGGTGGCGACCATGTCCCATTCTGCATCCACGGCCACATCCGTAGCGATGGGGACCGGTATGGTCACAGAGGCGGTACTCGCCTCCTTCGATGAAGAGCAGTTTACCCTCCACCAGTGATTCTGCCAGCTTTCTCCTGGCACTGTCATAAATACCTTGGACCGTGGTCCTTGCTACGTTCATCTGTCCTGCACACATCTCCTGGGTCAATCCCTCTTGGTCAATGAGTCTGATGGCTTCATACTCATCGACGGTCATGATGATGGACGGGGTCTCATCCAAGGGGGCCCCGAGGGGCCCGAACTTGGTGATTTGGGGAAGTGCACAGACGTTTCTCCATTTGCGTGGTCGGGGCATAGTTCCTCCTAGATGTTGGTTTCTCTCTCTTTGGCGAGCTGTGCATCCAGATCCTTGAGTTCTTCCTCAAGCATGCGCTTGCGCTCAGCAAGTGAGACGGGAGCTGCCTGGGGTGCGTACATTCCCCAGCCGAGTCCTCGGCCGAAACCTGCACCGCGTCCCATTCCATAGCCATAGCCATAGCCGACACCGGCTCCACCACGGCAGTATCCCATGCCTCTTCCTGTGAGAGGTCCATAACCCATAGGGCCTGTTCCATTTCTTCTTGGCATATCGTGCCTCCTTGTATAAGATTGTTATTGGCATATGTCAGTAACTATCTCTACAATAGCGAGGTTATTGGCATATGTCAATAACTAGTGGAAAATTTCTTCACTTTTTTCTTTATTTCTTTGCTTATGAGAATTATCTATTTATATTACAAATACTTGTATTTTATAGAAAATGACTGCTGCTATGCTCTCTTGAAACGAATATGCGACATAATGCAATGTTTCACCGCGTGAGCCTTCCCATTCCCCTGGTATTTCTCGTGAAATATTATTTTTTGACATATTCGAAGAATTGACAAATGGATACTGTGTGGGATAGTACAAGTGTATCTATGAGCGATTCTTGATATATTGCAGGAGAGACTGCCATGGGAAACCGTACTGAGCGACTGCGATTAAGTACCCTGATGCTTGTAAGCTTTTTCCTTTTTGCCTCCTGCAGTCAGCAGATTGTCGAACCATCGCCAACTGTGGAGCCTGGCGAGTCCTCCTCTCTGACCCTGGGTCCTTACTCAGATACTTTTAGAACACTGCTCAGTGAATACAACGTCGATGAGGATGTCATCCACGAACATCTGCTCCAGTACACCGTAGGCTACAACCGGGTTGCCAGCTTGCTCGCCTCGGTATTGTATGCAGATTACACGCAGGTCGATCGGACCCTGCTCAAACGTCGAATTGATGCAGCACTGCTTGAGTTGGATGCATACCTGGAGGTGTGCAAGGAGTTGGAAGCGATAGGAATTAGTGTAAACAACGCCATAGAAGCATATGGTGAGGATCGGAGTCTGTTCACTGAGCGCGATACAGGGGATGCCACCTACGCCCGACGCTTGATCGAAATGATGCTCGACCCAGAATATCAGGCAACGTTCAATCTCCAGGATATTGCCAGGCGTACAGGGGTGGAGACAAAGAAGCTCCACTACTTGATGCAACAGACGGCAAAACAGATGGATACCCAAGTAGATATTGTGGACGAGCAGGAGTACGAAAAGGAAATTGAGTATCTCGAGACAGTGAGGGATACAGCAGGGAAGGTAAATGCAACCCTTGCCCTTGCTACCCCCTTCGGTGCATTTGGTACTGCAACCAGCAGTGTTGCAAACGCTGTTGGTTGGGCTGGGAAGGCCAAACAGGCCTACTCTTATGTGGAGAATGCCAGTGCCATGATCACCTTCAGCCAGGGTGTTGTTGAGTTGACCGTAGACCAGGGGGATATACCTCCAGCCTTCAAGACTATAACGGATGTGAACCAGTATGTGGGAATCGCCTTGGGAGGGGTAACCGGATTTACAGGTGATAAGGTCGGGGACAAGTTGGTCGGAATTATCGGTTCAGCAGCCGATGTCACTGCCAAGGTTTTTACCATCAAGGATGGAAAGGTGGATATTGCCCCCGCCCCCGAAATTCCTCAGAAGAGCGCGGAGGAGGTGCTCAGTGCTGTCCTGCCTGAAGGCCCCTACCGCATTCCCACCGACGAGATGCAGTGGCCTGATTTCGATTGGGGTAGTGCTGAAGAGCTCTCCGATTGGTACGATGAACTGGTACGTGATGATTGGTTGAGTGATGCCTTTGAGACGGTTATGGAAACCTGGGATGCCTCTGTCAATGATGCTGCCTATACCAGCTTCGAAGTTGCTTCTTCTGCCTCAAACGGTATGCCGACCTTCTTTGATGACGAGGAGTATGAGGAGGCCTTTCCGGATCATGAGGATATCGCAAAGGAGAATGACAGTGAGGGGTACTCAATCCGTCTCTATGCCACCCCTCCTGCGATACCGATTCCCGCAAACGTATCCTTTACTGCGGTGGTCAGTGATACGTTCACTCCAGGGACTGTAACCTACCACTGGGATTTTGGTGATGGCTATACCGAGACAGGTTCCAGTGGCTCCATCGTCCACACCTATGCAGCAGCCCCTCCCTCCTCCTCCTATACTGTCAGCGTTAGTGCTGTTGACGGACAGGGGAACCAGGCGAGCAAGGAGATCAGCGTGGTGGTCGGCCAGACGCTGCAAGAGGTTATCGACAGTTACGATCCTTACTCCACCATCTCCGTCGGAGCAGGTACCTACACAGAGTCGATTGTTCTCCATGAAGGATGCCGACTTATCGGCTCTGGGGAAGGTGCAAGCATTATTGCAGGAAAGGTCACACTCCACCCTGATACCTATCTGGAGGGTTTTACCGTGCAGGGA
Organism: Sphaerochaeta sp.; assembly: GCA_050252715.1. Classification (GTDB taxonomy): domain Bacteria; phylum Spirochaetota; class Spirochaetia; order Sphaerochaetales; family Sphaerochaetaceae; genus Sphaerochaeta. The sequence continues at coordinate 8,480 of JBFWKK010000053.1, forward strand.
ACTGATCTTGCAGGAGGTATAGTCTTCGATGCAACAAGCGATGAGCTGGAGCGCCATGATCATATGGACATCAGTCTCAAGGATGTTACCGTAGAAGGGATTGGATCCGCTCTTAATCTCTCCTATGCGATCAGCGCTGGCGATTTCAAACAGGGCTCTCCTGATACAATGTACTATGTGGGGAGTATCTCCTCCTGTACGATCAGAAACAATGAGAGTGGGGGAATCGGAATCTTCGATCAGGTTGCAGGAACCATCGAATACAATTTGCTTTCAGGGAATACCGGCATCCAGCTCGCTCTTTCCACCGTCACAGATTCGGCAACAATCCAAAACAATGAGATTCTTGATGGAACTTCCGATGGCGTCCAGATCTATGAACTCCATGGAAATTTCAACGGAAACCACATTGAAGGGAACCGTCGGGGATTTGCCATAACCTCACTCTATCCTGCCTCAGAGATACGGGATAATACGATCAAGCTCAACAGCCCAGGAGGGGGAGGCTGGATAAGTGACATGCATGGGGGAAATATGAGCGGTAATCTGTTTGAAGGAAATGAGCATAGCATCTACTACCCACCGAAGGGTGGGGGGTTGTTCATAGATCGCATACTGCCAGGCTCTGACAGTACCATTACCCAGAATCAGTTCCTCTATAATACTGTATCTGGTGGAGATGGAGGAGGACTCTATATCCGCTACCTTGGATATGATCCAAGCCCAAGCGGGTATGACCCCGCCAGCGGCGTGCTTTTCAGCGAAAATACTCTCCAGGAAAATGCAACAGTCACCGCAATGGTTGATGGCTATTTGAAAACTGGAGGGGAGGGTGGTGGAGCCTTCTTTGAGTTTGTCCATAATGCCTCAGTGAGAGGAAATACGTTTCATAAGAACAGCGCAATCACAGGTGGTGGTGGATTGTACGTGAACTCGCTTCTGGGTAGTCTCTCCAACAATAACGTGCGGGAAAACCTCGCTAAAAAGAACGGTGGGGGAGTATATATCAGCACCATTCAGAGAAATGATGGAGGAGTTGGGTCCTTCAGTGGCAATACCATCGGTGAGAACAGCATCATTGGCGATGGTGATGGCTATGGAGGAGGGCTCTATATCTCTTCAATCTACGGAGAGTGCAGTGAAAACATCATCACCGGAAATACGATTGACTCCCCACAGGGGGATGCGAGTGATGGTGGTGGGGCATCCTTCTCTCTGAAAGAGGGAGGTGTATTCACTTCCAATACGGTAAGCAATAACCGTAGTGAACGGTACGGTGGAGGTGTGCATAGCAGCCGTATTGACGATGGATCAAGCTTCCAGAGTAATCAAGTCACCGGCAATTCGGCAGGAATGAATGGGGGAGGAGGGTACTTCAAGGGATCGGGTCCAAGTGATTACGAGTTTTCACAGACAAACAGTTTCTCAGGAAATACCCTTATTACTCCTGTTGGCGGCGCCAAGAGTGACCTCTATACCGATTGGCTGGGGGATGATGTTCCCTCTGATGAACCCTGATGATATGATAAAGGCCCTTCAAATGAAGGGCCTCTGGAAGCATTGAGTCCATGCCTACAGGATGATGATTTGATCGCGTTCCGGTCCAACGGAGATGAACTTGATCGGGGCTCCAACCAATTCAGCGATACGGTTGCAGAAGATCTGTGCGTTCTTGGGCAGGTCGTCCCAAGTCCGTGCGCCAGTGGTGTCACTCATCCAACCATCCCACTCCTCATAGATTGGTTCGGCCATTTCTTGTCCAGCAGTCTCGGGAAGGTAGTTGATAACCTCTCCATTGACCCGGTATGCATTGCATATCTTGATCTTCTCAAACCCATCAAGAACGTCGAGCTTGGTCAGTGCGAGGGCGGTAAAGCCGTTGATCCAGCAGGAGAACTCAGTTGCAACAGCGTCAAACCAGCCACAGCGGCGGGGACGACCGGTGGTTGCTCCATATTCACCACCAACCGAGCGCAGTTTCTCAGCGTTTTCATCAAAGAGTTCAGTCATGAATGGCCCTCCCCCAACGCTGGTCGAGTAGACCTTTGTTACCCCGATGATCTCATCGATCCTGGTTGGCCCCAGTCCGCTTCCGATGGCAGCACCTCCGCTGGTGGGGCTGCTGCTGGTCGTATAGGGGTAGATGCCCCAGTCAAGGTCACGCATGACCCCGAGCTGACCTTCAAGGAGAATTTTTCTATCCTCCTCGTAGGCTTGGCGTACCACAGGAAGGGTGTCGATGATCTTGTCCCCGTAGGTCTCTCTCCACTTCATGCAGAGTCCCATCAGTTCCTCTACAGTGTACTCTTTCAAGCCGAAGTAAGAGAGCTCCCGGTTCTTCTGGGGTAGGGCCATCTCGATGCGGTTCCTCAGGCGGTCGAGGTCAAGCAGGTCAGCTGCCCTGATGCCGCTACGGGTTGCCTTGTCGCTGTAACATGGGCCTATACCACGCTTGGTGGTACCGATCTGCATCTTATCGCTCTTTGCCTGTTCCTGGGCACCGTCAAGGGCCCTGTGGTAGGGCATGATCAGGTGTGCACGTACATCGATGAACAGGTTGTCCACCGTGACGCCTTTGCTGGTAATGCTCTGGAGCTCTTCGCTCATGGTCTCAAAGTTGACCACGGTCCCTGCTCCGACAATATTCATGGTTTCTGGATTGAAGATTCCTGAGGGGATGATATGCAGGGCAAATTTGCCCTTGTCGTTGATGACGGTATGACCGGCGTTGTCCCCGCCTTGGAAACGGATGACGAGATCGGAGTGGACTGCAAGGTAGTCAACGATGCGACCTTTTCCTTCATCACCCCATTGGGCTCCTACGATTGACGTAACATTGCTCATTGGTACAACTCCTTGCCTGCTTTTTTCATCTGATCAAGCATCAGGTTCTCTTTTTCAGTATGACGTTCGATGTCATCTGCATCCCAGGGATATTTGATCCAGACATCATCCAGGTTGAGTCCGGCAAAGTACCGCTTGATCTCAACAGGGAATTCGACATCCTTCTCTTTGTTCTTGTTGTGCAGGACCAAGACAGCAATCTCTTCAGGTTTGTACTTCAAGAGTTCCCCAATACAGTAGGCAAGCGTTGCCCTGGTGTCATCCACTTCGTCAATGAGAAGCACCTTCTTGCCGACCAGCTGGGACTGTACTTCATCAATCCACTGTATTTTTGTAGGGTGATCCTTGTGTTTCTTGTCGATGCCGTAATAGGAGATACCCACAGCATAGATCGGGCGGTTGATAAAGGTCTTGATGATTCTCGCAGGAATGAATCCCCCGCTTCCGATTGCAACGATTACATCGGGGTCATAGCCGGAGTCAAGCAACTCTTTGCTGAGCTTCCTGACCAGCTTATGAACCGAATTGTAACTGACATAGAACTTGTTGTCGTCCATTTCTCTCTCCTTGGTTAGGCTTGTGGGTACATCTCGGCGATGTAGGGGAGGGTCCTGTGTTTTTCATTGTAGTCCAATCCATAGCCGACAACCCAGACATCAGGTATGGTGAATCCGATGTAGTCAATCTCCACCGGAAGGATATGCCTCTCGGGTTTGTCCAGCAGGACTGCTGTTTTTACTGATTTTGGGCTTCTTGTCTTGAAGTTGCGGATCAGGTAGTCGAGGGTGTTTCCACTGTCCAGGATATCCTCGATGATCAGGACATGCTTGCCCTCCATGTTCTCTCTGGTGTCCATGAGCAGGCGTACATTCCCGCTATGGTCTCCCTGATAGGAAGAGAGGGCGATAAAGTCTACCACATGCCTCACATTCAATTTTCTTGCCAAGTCGGCAATGAAAATGAAGGAACCCTTGAGGACTCCCACGAGAATCAATTCATCCTCAGCGTTCGCGTAATCGCTGCTTATCTGGCGGGCAAGTTCGTCGACCCTTCTATTGATGGTGTCGGCATCGATGAGAACACGAGCAAGATCCTCTGTCAAAGCAGGGATAGCGAGGGAATCATTCATTGGGCCTCCTCAATGCAACAGGCGAGCTGTTGAAACATGTACTGCATGTTAGTAGGCATATACGAAAATGAGTGGAGTGTCAATGTTGGAAAAAGGGGTGCACCCGTGTGGTAGATGTGAAGAAAATTTGCTACTTGACGATACTATTGCCGGCCAGCTACACTAAGAGCATAGATAAGGAGGCTGCCATGTATGTTGATGTTCCTGTAGAAGTTTTGCAGATGAATCCGTTTACAGCAATTGGAACTGATGGTTTTCTGGTAACAGCCGGGACTCCTGAACATTTCAACACCATGACTGCATCTTGGGGGTCGATGGGGGTGCTCTGGGGAAGGAATGTAGTACTTCTGTATGTGAGAAAGAGCCGATACACCCACCAATTCCTTGATGAAAGTGACGGTTTTACCATCTCGTTCTTTCCTGCGGAAATGAAGGAAAAGCTGCTTTACTGTGGTGCCCACAGTGGTCGTGAATGCGACAAGGTGGGTGAGACAGGATTGCAATCCAGCTTCATTCCCTCACCAAAAGGTGGAGAACGTGTAACCTTCAAGGAAGCTTCGTTGGTTTTCTCTTGTACGAAGGCTGCTGTTTTGGATATGCATGATGACCATTTTTTGCTCGCCGAGATCAAGGAGTTCTACCAAAGTGGTGATCTGCATACGGTTTATATTGGATTTATTGACAGTATTCTCTCCAACCAATAGGATGGGGAAACTGCAAAAGGCGAGGCTTTGCCCGGCTTTTTGAGGCGGGACTGCATATCCTGCCGGGGAGCTTAGATGGATCTTTCCAAAGAACAAGCGCTACAGGCGCTCTCGATTATGGTACGTTCACGCCATTTCGAGGAACAAATTGACGAATTCTTCAAACGAAAAGAGATGCATGGGACTACCCATCTCTCCATTGGGCAGGAGGCCTGTCAGGCAGGTCTTTCCCTAGCGCTCAATCCAGGGGACTGGATTGTTCCTACCCACCGTTGTCACGGTCACACGCTTGCCCGGGGTACCAGCGAACGACGCATGTTCAGTGAGATGTTCGGTTCCTCGGATGGAATCTGCAAGGGACTGGGTGGCTCAATGCATATGACTGATGTGGAGACCTGGAATGCAGGATCTTCTGCTGTAGTAGGCAGCGGCATCAACCTTGCCATCGGTATTGGATTTGCCCTGAAGATGCAGAAGAGTCAGGCCCTTAGTGTCGCCATCTTCGGAGATGGGGCTACGAGTCGTGGTAGTTTGCACGAGAGCATGAACCTTGCTTCGGTTTGGTCGCTCCCCGTGCTCTTTTTTTGTGAAAACAACAACTATGGAATGAGTGCGGCAGCCTCAAGAATGGTCTCCACTTCTTCCATTGCGAGTCGCGCAGAAGGCTACTCCATACCCCATGCAACCGTAGATGGCAATGACATTGAAGCTGTGTATAAAGCCTGTAAAAAGGCAGTGCAAAGCATTCGTTCCAACTCTGGCCCTTACTTCCTTGAACTGAAAACCTATCGCTGTTGTGGACACTCCAAGAGCGATGCCTGTGTTTATCGCGATCATGAGGAGGAGGCCAAATGGGCAGAGCGTGATCCCATATTTCTCTTTACCCATACCTTGGTAGAAAGTGGTCTGTTCACGGAAGAAGAGATCTCGCATATCATTCTTGAAGGCAGAAAACGAATTGAGGAAGCCATACGCGATGCTCTATCGGTACGGGATCAGCGTATCAGTATGGAGAAGGCAATGGAGTATCTCTTTGCCGAAGAGGAAGAAGAGGTGTTCAAGGTCTGCAAGAGTACCAATCGCATCAGCTATCGTGATGCGATCAGGGAAGCCCTCGATGAGGAGATGAGTCGTGACAAGGCTGTGCATCTCATTGGGGAGGATATCGGCCTCTACGGGGGGTGTTTCCGGGTGACGGGAGACCTCTATAAGAAACATGCAAGCCAGATGCATGAGACCCCTGTAAGTGAGGAAGCTTTCACCGGTCTTGCTGTTGGCTCTGCCGCCCTGGGACTCCGTCCAGTCGTGGAGATCATGTACGGGGATTTTGCAACCTTGGCAAGTGACCCAATCATAAACCACGCTGCAAAGATGCGATTCATGAGTGCAGGGCAACTCTCCTGTCCCATGGTGCTTAGGGCTCCCATTGGAAGCGGAACCGGCCATGGGGCGCAACATACCCAGTGTCTTGAGGCTATGTTTGCAAATGTGCCGGGGCTTATCATTGTTGCCCCTTCCTGCCCGGGTGATGCCAAGGCACTACTCAAAAGTGCAATTAGAAGCAACAATCCGGTTATCTACTTTGAACATAAGCATCTCTACAACAACCTGGGGCCGGTCGGTGATGAGGCATACCTCATGCCCCTTGGCAAGGCAGTGGTGAAGAAACGAGGGAAGGATGTGACCATTGTCTCCTACAGCCATGCCGTGCAGACCTGTCTTGAGGCTGCAACCATCTTGAACCTTCAGGATGAGATCGATGTGGAAGTGATCGACCTCGCTACCCTCAAGCCAATGGACGGGCATACCATCCGCCAATCGGTGAGAAAGACAGGACGGCTTCTCTCTGTCCATGACAGCCCTGAGTTTGGCGGCTATGGGGCGGAGGTTATCAGTCAGGTTACCAGTGATCCAAAGAGTTTTGCAGCATTGAAGGTTCCTCCCGCTCGTTTATGCGGAAAAGAGAGCCCCATTCCCTTTGCACTGGAGCTTGAGAAACAGACCATTCCTTCCAAGGAAGATGTAGTAGCCGCTGTAAGAGCACTTTTCTCTACGCTATAGCCTTTCCTTTTTTTCCTGATACCGCTAGAATGATAACCACTTGCGCCGCAGACCTCTGCGGCGCTCATGTACAGGAGTAAGAACAGCATGGAAATTGATGTAAAGAACCTGCATCCGCTGGAAGTCCGCCTACTGAGGCATGTGGCATTGGCAGAACCCATTACCGCAGAGCGTATCGTGGACGAACTTGATTACAAAGTGGGTCAGTGCAACCAGGCGTTCAGCTGGTTGAGCGCTAAGGGCTATCTGGTCGAGAAGAGTCGCACAAATCGCGTCTTCTATGAACTGACAGAACTCGGAAGGGAGCAAGCCGAGAAAGGGACTCCCGCCCAGCGCATCTTTACATTTATCAAGGCTGAGGGGCCTCATGCACTGCCTGAGATCGCCTCAGCCCTTGGATTGGAAAAGAGTGATGTGGGGTCGGCTTTCGGACAGCTCTCCAAGGCCGGTTTTGCAAAGATGAATAGTGAGAACAAGGCAGAATCCATTGTTGAAGAAATCAGTGGTGCGTTTTTGGTGACTGATCATCTCTTGCAGAGAGGCCTCCAGGGGGATATTGAAGAGGCAACCCTTGATGCCCAGGAAAAGAAAGCCATGGGCAAAATTGCCAAGAAGAGGGGTGCCTCATCCTCTCCCTTCAAGCTTATTGAACGGGAAGATATTGTCTACGAATTGACCGAGGATGGAGCGAAGGCAAAGGAAGCGGTGCTCAGGGCAAATATTACCGGAGAAGAGCTTGGATCCCTTACCAGCGAGATGCTTGCAACAGGAAGTTGGAAGCAGGGCTCTTTTCGTCCCTATGGCTTGAACGCACCCACCAGTCGCCTGATCCCAGGCCGGCACAACCCCTACGGGAACTACCTGCAGTGGGTGAAGGACAAGCTCTGCAGTCTCGGCTTTGAGGAATTCGACGGCTCACTCGTGGAAAACGAGTTCTGGAATGGTGATGCACTATTCATGCCGCAATTCCACAGTGCTCGTGACATACATGATGTCTATTACGTAAAGGACCCCGCCCACTGCAAGCAGATTGCAGAACCTTGGCTCAGTCAGGTTGCCCAGACCCACGAGGATGGGTGGGAGACAGGAAGTCGTGGTTGGCGCTACGGATTCGATCATGAGTTCACCCGCCGCCAAGTACTTCGCAGTCAAGGAACCGTCCTCAGTGCACGTCAGTTGCCCAAGGCAAAGGTTCCCGGCAAGTATTTCGGGGTTGCCCGCTGTTTCCGCTATGACCAGGTTGATGCCACCCACGGTGCAGACTTCTACCAGACAGAGGGTATTGTGCTGGGAGAGGATGTGAACCTGAAGACCCTTCTTGGGCTGCTGAAGATGTTTGCCGAGGAGATCGCAGGGGCAGAAGAGGTAAAGTATGTCCCTGGCTACTTCCCCTTCACCGAACCCTCGATCGAAGTGCATATCAAGCACCCGGTGCTGGGTTGGTTTGAACTGGGTGGAAGCGGTATTTTCCGCCCAGAGGTGACCAAGGCTCTCGGGGTCGATGTACCGGTACTTGCATGGGGACTCGGTATTGACCGCATGGCCCTGATGCATCTGGGATTGAATGATCTCAGGGAGCTCTTTACTCCGAACATCGAGTCGGTACGCACGAGGAGGGGAAACTAATGCCAAAGATTGAGACTACCGGCAGATTGTTCTACAACTTGCTTGGAAAAAGACTGGATGACGCGCAACTGGAGGAGATTTTCCCGGTTGCGAAGGCTGAGCTGGATGGTCATGAAGAGGACATTCTAAAAATTGAGCTCAACGACACCAACCGACCCGACCTATGGTCTGCTGCCGGCATTGCTCGTCAGCTCAAAGCATACTGGGAAACAGAAGCTCCTCTCTACGACTTCTTCTCTACCGCTGAGGAGACCTTCGACAGTGAAGGGAGAGAGCTCATTGTGGATGCTTCCGCCAAGGAAGTAAGACCCTATTCCATCGGCTTTGCTGCCAAGGGCCATACGGTCAGTGAAGATGAGCTGGAGGCTCTGATCCAGAGCCAGGAGAAGCTTTGCTCCAACTTCGGACGGAAGAGGAAGACCATTGCGATTGGAATTTATCGCTCAGATTTGATTACCTACCCGGTCCACTACCGTGGAGCCGACCCCGATACCACCCGCTTCATTCCCTTGGGGATGGATAAGGAACTTACCCTGAGGGAGATCTGCAGTGAGCACCCAAAGGGGAGAGAGTATGGCCCGATTGTCAGTGAGAGCAAGGTGTTCCCGTATTTGCACGATGACAAGGGGGAGACTCTGAGCTTCCCCCCCGTGATCAACAGTGCCCATATCGGGGCCGTTGAAGTGGGAGATGAGAACCTCTTTTTGGAGCTCAGTGGGGTCGATCTGCATGATCTATTGCTGGCTGCATCAATCCTGGCCTGTGATATGACAGACCTTGGCTATGAGATTCTCCCGGTAAAGGTCTCCTTCCCTGAGGAGACGGAATTCGGCAGGGAGATAACCGTTCCCTACTACTTCCAGGAGCCTATTTCCTGCTCACTGAGCCAGGTCCACAAGACCTTGGGAGAGAAGATGAGCGGGGATGAGGCAGTGAAGGCACTGAAGAAAATGGGAATCTACGCAGTCTACGATGAAGATACCATCTGGGCGACTGTCCCAGAGTGGAGAAATGATTTCCTACACCCGGTTGACCTCGTTGAGGACATCATGATCGGCTATGGGCTGGGGAACTTCCAGCCTGAGATGCCGCAGGACTTTACCGTTGGAAGGCTCAGCCCGGCTGAGGAACTTGGACGGAAGGTGAAGGATCTGATGGTCGGCCTCGGATTCCAGGAGATGATGTACAACTACCTTGGTTCCAAGAAGGAGTATGTGGACAACATGCGCTTCCCCTCTGAGAAGTGCATCTTCATCTCCAACCCGATGAGTGAGAACTATGAGGTGGTTCGCCCCTCGATCATACCATCCCTTCTGGAGAGTGAGAGTGTCAGTGCACACGCTCCCTTCCCGCACAAGATATTTGAGGTAGGCAAAATTGCCTTCCTCGATGAAACGGAGAACAGTGGAACCACTACCCGTAACGCCTTGGGATTCCTTGCCAGTGACAGTGTGATGGGCTATAACGAGGTCTCCTCGATTGTGAACACCCTGTTCTACTTCCTCGCCAAGGAGTATCAACTTGCAGCCTTGGAAGGCGATGGCAGGTTCATTGAAGGCCGTTGTGCCAGAATCATGCTAGGCGAACAAGAGGTTGGCGTATTTGGAGAAATCCATCCTGCAGTTCTGGAGAACTGGGGAAGTGAGACTCCCACCATTGCTTGTGAGGTAGACTTGGATCTGTTGATGAACTGACAGAGATCCAACTTCGATGGAGGAGAAAAGAAGAGTGCTGCAGCGCGAAATGTGTTGCGGCACTTTTCTTTTT
>JBFWKK010000054.1:0-17530 GCA_050252715.1 Sphaerochaeta sp.
GACCAAGAAAAAAGATTACGAGGACTGAATCTATCCAACCATATATCTGTTGTTCTCGTGAAGTAATAAAAGCTTGCTTCTGAATAAGTTGCAAGCTTTTTTACGTATTTCTGCTGTCAAAGTCAGGGTGTGTTGAGCAGTCAAGGATTTTTCTTCATCCAAAAAATGTGTTAAATATGGACACATATGTAGGATATTTAACGCAATAGTGTATGTTCGCTCAATTGCTTTGGATGGTATTGATCCCATATCTGATTGCCAATCGCATCATTGGCATGCTAGGGTTAAGGACACACATTGTGAGGAGCAAACCATGCCTACTATTACAAGAAGTACACCCAACGAACAAGATATACAGTTGTTGTATGAGACCGTCAGGATTGCCCATGAAGCGAAAGAGAAGGGAAACCACCCTTTCGGTGCGCTCTTGGCAGACAAGGAAGGGAAGATTCTTCTTGAGCAGATGAACGACTATGAGGAAGGTGGTTCGGCTATGCATGCAGAAACACTGCTCCTCTTCAAGGCAAGCAAGCTCTACGATCCAGCTTTTCTGGCAACGTGTACCCTGTATACCAACGCTGAGCCTTGTGTCATGTGCACCGGTGCGATGTACTGGAGCAATGTACGCAGACTCGTCTTCGGCATTACCGAAGGGCAGCTTCTCGCTCTCACCGGTGCCGATGAGCAGAACCCTACATTCAATCTTCCCAGTCATGAAGTACTCTCCCACGGTCAGAAGGATATGGAGGTGGTTGGTCCAACGGATGATGAAGCACTCCTGGAAGCAATTGTGAGCGATCATCGTTCATTCTGGGTGCACTGATGGTAGAACTTCCTTATCTCCTGAGAAGCGAGAACATCGCCAGAATCGAAGGAAACGAGCTGCTCATTGGCGACCGGCGGATCTACCCGTTTGAGCGACGGTTTGTCCACTGTTCCACGGTCGAGGAGATTGCCTTGGCGCTGAAGCAGATGGTGAGTCAAGGCGGAGGCCCCTTGGAGGTCGCCCTGACCACCATGACCTTTGTATCTGAACAGATGCAAAAGGGAAGGACAAGGGCAGCGTTTGCGGAGTTGGAGAGATCTTGTGAGCTTTTGAAGGCCAGTCGTCCCACCAACACCACGATGAAGAGGACACTTAACGCGTTGCTTGCAAAGCTGGAAACGTGTGAGGACTTTGTTGTCCAAATCCCCTCCTTGGTGGAGCAGGTGAAGGCTGATTTTGCTGCTTTATACCACCAGATGGGCCGACATGGCAGTTCCCTGGTTCCAGAAGCGGGCGGTGTGTTGACCACCTGTTTTGCCGAGCATACTTTCCTGCTATCCCTTGCCTATGCAAAGGAGGCTGGAAAACAGGTAGTGGTCTATGTCCCGGAGACCAGGCCCTACCTGCAGGGGAGTCGACTGACTGCTCCATCTCTCATGGAAATGGGAATTGAAACACGGGTGATCACCGATGGCATGGGTGCCACCTTTCTTAGGGAGGGCGTGATCGGGGCCTATATGACGGCTTCTGATCTGGTGTGCATGGATGGCACTGTGGTCAACAAGGTGGGAACACTTGCAAATGCGATAGCTGCAAACTATTATGGTGTTCCTTACTATGTATTTTCCGTATCTCCTGACTCGAGTAAACAAGATGCAATGGGCATTGAGATGGAGTGGCGTTTTCCAGGGGAAGTGACCCAATGCATGGGGCATCCCACTACAGGGGAGGGAGTAGATGCTCTCTATCCTGCGTTTGATATTATTCCTGCAGACCTTGTCAGGGGGATTGTCACCGGCAAGGGGATCCTGAAACCAGAAGAGATACGGAGGAATTTCCAATGAAAGCAATTATTGGTGGGACTGGAGTCGATACCCTGGAAGGTATTGACTCAAAGAGAGAGGTTGTAGCTACCCCGTACGGGACTGTCGAGCTCTTTGTTGGGAAAGGAAAGGATGCTGCATTGGTGTTTCTCCCGCGCCACGGTTCAACCCACTCTGCTCCTCCTCACCTGATCAACTATAGAGCCAATATCAAGGCACTTCAGATGCTCGGTGTCACCCATGCAATCTCCATCTATGCGGTAGGATCCATCACTGAAAAACTCCCCCCCGGAAAGGTTGGCCTTGTCAGTGACTTTATTGATCTTTCATCGGGGAGGGAGCATACCTTCTTCACTGGGGGAGAGCAACAGGTGGTCCATACTGCCATGGATGAGTGCTTCGATGCAGGACTACGACAGCGCATCCTCAGAGAGGATGGTTCGCTGCTTGATGCGGGAGTATACATCTGCACCAATGGGCCCAGGCTTGAGACACCGGCAGAGATTCGTTACCTTCGTGGAATCGGAGGTGACACAGTGGGAATGACCCTCGCCACTGAGGTAAGCCTCCTTCGTGAAGCACAAATTGCCACCCTTGCCCTTGCCTACAGCATAAACTGGGCAGCGGGAATCGATAATGGCTCTGTTACCTTCATCACTGATGAGCAGATAGCTGCCTTGAAGAAAAGAATGACTGAACTTTGCAGGAATACCCTTCAGGCAAGTTCCTCCAGGTGATAGGGAGTATTCTGGTACACGTGGTAGTTCAACCAGTTGCTGAACAATAGGTTTGCGTGCCCTCGCCACCTGACCAGGATATCCTTGCTTTCATCGTCATCCTGGAAGTAGTGTACCGGTGGGGTTGGCTCCATACCGGCTTCCAGGTCCCGACTATACTCTTCTAGAAGTGTCCTCTCATCGTACTCGCTGTGGCCGGTAACATATACTTGTCTCCCGTTCAGACTTGCTGCAAGATAGAGACCAGCCTCTTTTGAGGTTGCCAGTACTTTGAGTTCTTCTACAGCTGCCAGTTGGGCTTCATCAATACTGGTATGGCGGGAATGGGGAGCCCAGAACTCGTCATCGAAGCCTCTCACCAGTGGGTGTGTCCGGTCGCTGACCGTATGGCTGTAGATGCCGGAGAGTTTCTTCTCCAGTGGTTGTTTCCCAATACCATAGTAGTGATAGAGTGCAGCTTGGGCCGCCCAGCATACGAAGAGGGAGGCAAACACATGCTTGTCCGCCCAGTGGAGGATTCCTTCCAGTTCCTGCCAATAGGCAACATCCTCGAAGGGAAGGGTCTCTACCGGACTTCCGGTAATGATGAGCGCATCAAAATGCTCATTCTTGACCGTATCGAAGGTCTTGTAGAATGCCTGGAGGTATGAAGAAGGTGTGTTCTTGCTCTGGTAGCTTGCTGTGGTCAGGAAGGTGATCTCAATCTGAAGAGCGGTATTGCCCAAGAGCCGCAAAAACTGCTGTTCGGTCTTCATCTTGTTCGGCATTAAATTCAGAATTGCCACCTTGAGTGGACGGATATCCTGGTGGATTGCACGTTCAGCGGTCATGAAGAAAATGTTTTCTTGTTTCAGGACCTCCCCGGCGGGGAGATCCTTTGGGATGGTTACCGGCATGCTCCTACCTCCTCCAATGCCCTTTCTAGGTCAGCAATCAAATCGTCGATATGTTCACATCCAATTGAGAGGCGGATGGTTGTCTCTGCGATTCCCTGGCTCTCCAGTTCTGCCTTGCTGAGCTGTGAGTGTGTTGTTGTTGCCGGGTGTATGACCAATGACTTTACATCTGCTACATTGGCAAGCAAGCTGAATAGCTCCAACCGGTCGATGAAGGCCCTTGCATCTCTGCCACTACCTTTGACATCGAAGGTGAAGATTGAGATTCCACCACGGGGAAAATAGTGCTTATAGAAGGAATGGTAGGGGTTTTGGGGAAGACTGGGATGTTGTACCTTGGCGACCTTTGGATGCCCAGATAGAAATGCGACCACTTTCAGGGTGTTCTCTATGTGTCGTTCCAGTCGAAGGGCAAGGGTTTCCAAGCCTTGGAGGAAAAGAAATGCATGCAGTGGTGCGATACAGGGCCCGGTATCCCTGAGGAGGACCGTTCTTGCCTTGGTAATCCACGCCGCTCTCCCTGCCGTTTCAAGAAAACTCAATCCGTGGTAGCTCTCATTTGGCTGAGTAAGGGAAGGGAACTTGCCGCTGCCTTTCCAATCGAAGTTGCCACTGTCGACAATAATGCCACCCAGCGCTGTGCCATGTCCCCCAATGAACTTTGTAGCAGAATGGACAACAATGTCCGCTCCATGCTCGATCGGTCTTAGCAGGTATGGTGTTGCAAAAGTATTGTCGACCACCAAGGGGATATGGTGGCGATGCGCCAATTCGGCCAATGCTTTTAGGTCGCAGAGGGTTGCGTTGGGATTCCCTATGGACTCAACAAAAAGCGCTTTCGTAGTATCCTGTATTGCCTCTTCCACGTCCTGAAGATCGTTTGCATCAACAAAGGTAGTACGTATTCCCCATTCCTGCAGGGTATGGGCAAACAGGTTGTAGGTTCCTCCGTAGATGGTCTTTGCCGAGACAATGTGCTCGCCCTGTTTTGCAAGATTGAGTATGGTGAGGGTGATCGCTGCAGAGCCGCTTGCCACACCAAGGGAGGCAACGCCTCCCTCAAGTCGTGCCATCCTGTTCTCGAATACCTCTTGGGTTGGGTTGCCCAGCCTGGTATAGATATTTCCACTCTTGGAGAGGTTGAAGAGCGCTTCTGCCTCATCACAGCTGTCAAAAACATAGCTGGTGGTTTGGTAGATTGGTACAGCACGTGAATGGGTTGCGCTGTCTGCTTGTTCCTGTCCTGCATGGAGGGCAAGGGTATCGAAATGGTAGTGTGATGTCTTGTTCATGGTAGGCTCCTGAAATAAGGTATGGTACGGACAACGTCCGTCTCGATTTTCAGCAGCCTCACATATGATCGGTAACAGAGCCGCAACGTGGGTGTTTTGCGTGTTTCATGATTGTTCCTTGAAGGTCTTAGGCGAGTGCGCAACGGCACATGTCAACGTCAGTACTGTCTTGCATGCTTTGCATCATTGCTGTGCCTCCTTCAAGGGGTTGTCCTACCAAAAGGCTAGGAATTGTCGTAAGTATAGGGAAACCTGTGCATGCGGTCAAGAGGGTTTTTGAACAGAAAAGGACATCTGTAGGTAAAGCCGGGGTTTCCCCCGGCATGAATCGTTAGTCTTCGGTTGCCATAAAGGCATCAAACTCTTCAAAAACTGCTTCATCTGGATGTTTCTCGAGCAGGCTGAAGATGACCATGCACAGAGATGCAATGATGAATCCAGGAAGAAGCTCGTACACATCAAAGATGCCCCCAGAGAGTTGCTTCCAGATTACAACCATGATGCCACCGCCGATCATGGATGCGACAGCTCCATTGCGACTAGCTCTTCTCCAGAAAAGGGAAGCTATGATGACCGGACCGAAGGTGGCGCCAAATCCTGCCCATGCATAACTCACTACATCGAAGATGGAGGAGTTGGGATCCATTGCAAGGAAGATGGCGATAATGGTAATGGCAACAACGGTAAGTCGGCTGACCAAGAGTGTTTCCTTGTCCGATGCATCCTTTCTGATGACAGCCTTGTATACGTCTTTTGAAAAGGCAGAGGAAGCTACCAAAAGTTGGCTGTCTGCGGTACTCATGCTTGCGGCAAGGATGGCACAGAGGAAGAATCCTGCGATGAAGGTCGGGAAGATTTTTTGCATGCTTGCAATGAAGACTGCTTCAGCTGCACTTTGGGAGTCATAGGTTAGCGGGAGCAGGAATATCTTGCCAACCACACCGACCAAGAGAGCTGCAGCCATGGCGATGATTACCCAAACCATGGCAATTCTTCGGCTGGTCTTTACTTCGTGATTGCTCCTGATGGACATAAAACGGATCAGGATATGTGGCATACCGAAGTAGCCGAGTCCCCATGCAAGGGCGCTGATTATTTGAAGTACTCCATAAGAGGTGCCCACAGGGGTGATAAAGGGATTGATGAAGTGTTCTCCAAATTGGCTGAGTTGCTGGAACGTATGGACAGGCCCGCCAATTGCAAAGACTGCGATTACCCCGGTTGCGACCAAAGCAAAGAACATCAGGGTACCCTGCAAGAAATCCGTGGCAACTACAGCAAGATAGCCACCAAGGAGTGTATAACCAAGGATGACCAGTACTCCCAAAAAGAGTGCAGCGTAATAGTTCATGCCGAAGACTGCGGTAAAAAGCTTGGCAGAGGCGAGAAATCCGCTTGCTGTGTAGACTATGAAGAAGACAAGGATAATCAGGGAGCTGATCGTCTGCAGTACGTTGCTCTTGTCATGGAATCTGTTGGTGAGGAACTCAGGGATGGTAATTGAATCCTTTGCGTGGATGGAGTATTTTCTCATTCGTTTGGCAACCAGCAACCAGTTCAGATAGGTTCCGATAAGCAGTCCCACCGCGGTCCAGAAAGCCTCTTGGAGACCGGAGAAGTAGGCCAGACCGGGAAGACCCATGAGCAGCCAACCAGACATATCGCTTGCTTCAGCACTCAGTGCAGTAAACCATGGGCCGATGGACCGGCCACCAAGAAAATAATCACTGGTGGACTTCGTTTTTCGGAAGGTGAAAAAACCGATTGCAAGCATGAGGCCCAAATAGAGAGCAAAGGCCAGAGCCGTAATGAGTTGATAACTGTTCATATTCTCTTTTCTCCCAACATAATGACATGTTGGTTCAGAATACCGGTTGTAAAACAGGGTGGCAATAGCAAAAGTGCAACAATTTGTAAGAAAAATGCATAAATATGCATGAAATGGTGAATACCATGGGAAAATACGTTTCTGGTGGTGCGAGCTAGCTGCTGGCAGCCACCGTCTTGAGGAATTTTCTAAAGGAGAATGCAATAAGCATTGTTCCTAGGATCATGACAAATGAGAGGGCATTGATCACCGGGGAGACTCCATAGCGAATCATAGAATACACATACAAGGGAAGTGTCCCCGATCCTGGTCCAGAGACAAAAAAAGTGATCACAAAATCTTCCAGGCTCATGGTGATGCACATCAAGAATCCAGAGAGTATGGAAGGAACAATGGAGGGGACAATGACCCTGAGTAGGGTCTGTCGCTCGTTTGCTCCCAAATCACGTGCTGCCTCAAGGGTGGAGTAATCAAATTCATCAAGCCGTGCACTTACCATCATAAATACAAAGGGAAGATTGAATGTGGTATGCGCAACATAGATGGTGAACAATCCGAGGGGGATTTTCACGGCAGAGAAGAAGATCAGCATGGAGATACCGATAATGACCTCAGGAAGGACCATGGGAAGATAGCTGACTGTTGTGATGTAGTTCCTTCCCTTGAACCGGTACCATTTAATACCGATTGCAGCCAGACTTCCCAGTACTGTGGCAGAAAGGGCACTGGTCAACGCTATGACAAGACTGTTCCTGAATGCTACCCAAAGGGAAGGGCTTTCAAAAATGAGCGTCTTGTACCAGATGAGACTTGCGCTGTCCCATTGCATCCCCTTTACACTGTTGAATGAGAAGAATACGACCACAAACAGTGGGATAAAGAGAAATACGATGACCAAGGCAAGCATGGTATATGAGAAGGAGAACCTGGTAGTGGGGGTATGGTTGTAGCTGCTCATTTTTTCCCCCTCTGGCTATGATGAAGGGTGATGTTCTGTTCAACTGCTTGCTGGTTGTTCTTTTTCTGGTGTATCTCCCGTTTTCCACTAGTGAGCATCCAGAAAACTCCGAAGAGAGAAATAAGGGTCAGTATCATGGAGAAAGCAGATGCCAAAGGCCAGTTTCTGGTTTTCGATACCTGGTCGACGATGATATTGCCGATCATGGTTGAGTCCTTGCCTCCCACCAACAGTGGTACGGTATAGGCTCCGAAGATCGGGATGAAGGTGAAGATGAAAGCGGTACTCACTCCACTCTTTATATTGGGTATCATGACCTTGACAATGGATTCAAGCTTGGTGGCACCCAGGTCCCTTGCTGCGTCAAGCAAGGAGAAGTCAAACTTGTCGATGGTCGTGAAGAGGGGCAGGATGGCAAAAGGAAGATACATGTATACCAGGACAATGATGACCGCCTGGTTGTTGTAGATCAGGGAGAGGCTCTGGTCGATCAGGCCAATGCGTATGAGCAATGAGTTGAGAAACCCCTCACTTGAAAGAATGGAAATCCACGCATAGATGCGGATCAGAGAGTTCGTCCAGAACGGGATAATGATCAAGAACAACAGAAATGTCTGGTGTTTGCTCTTTGCCATGGCATAGCCACAAGGTAGAGCAAGCAAGAGACAGAGCAGGGTTGCGCTGATGCTGATCCAAACGGTTCTCAGGAATACCTTCGCAAAGTTTGGATTGAACATCTGCTCATATGCGCTGAGTGAGAACTCCCACTCAATGCCGCCATAGAGGCCTCGCTTGAGAAAGCTGTAGAGGATGATGATACCGATGGGAATGGTGAAGAAGAGCGTGAACCAGAGTCCCATGGGCGCACTGTAGAGAGTGCCGAGCAAGCGCTCACGTTCCCTCGGTTTCAGGATACGTTTCATTGTGCTGTATCCTTTACGAGGTAGCCGTCGTTTGCACTCCAGCTTACATAGACAGTATCCTTCCACTGTATCTCCGGTCCTTCCTCGAGAAACACCGTATGTTGCTTGAATACCTTCACTTGCGTAGTTGGCTCTTTTTCCAACTTGACGAAGAACTTGGACTGGAATCCTGAGTAGATCGGCTCCTCGACTATGCCTTTACAGATATTCAGGGTACCTGAGTTGTTTCTGGGTGCGTTGCTTGAGATGCGGATCTTCTCCGGGCGGACCGTAAAATCCAATACACTTCCCACTGCTTGTGGGTCAGCATCGGTGACGAATACCTCTTCCTGCAACTGTGGGACATCAAGTCTCAGCAGATACTCTTCTCCTAGAGGTTCCGAGGAGAGGACCGTACAGGGGAAAATGTTGGTTTCTCCGATAAAGCTGGCTACGAAGCGTGTCGCTGGAGCTTCATAAATTTCATAGGGGGTTCCGATCTGCAAAACCTTTCCTTTATTCATGACGGCAATACGGTCAGATACGGAGAGTGCTTCGCTCTGGTCATGTGTTACATAGATAAAGGTGATGCCTACCTTGTCATGGATTAGGTCAAGCTCAACGAGAAGATTCTGTCGAAGTTTTGCGTCCAGGGCGGAGAGTGGCTCATCCAACAAGAGTACGCTTGGTTCATTAATGAGCGCTCGTGCAATTGCTACGCGTTGTTTTTGCCCTCCACTGAGCATTGAAGGTTTCTTGTAGAGATGTTCCTCAAGCTGTACAAGGCGAACATACTCATTGACCTTTTCTTCCACTGTTTTCTTGTCGATATGGCGTAAACGAAGTGGAAAGGCAATATTCTCATAGACTGTTAGATGAGGAAATAGTGCATAGGTTTGGAAGACGGTATTTGCTTGACGTTTCTCAGGGGGGAAGGGAAGGATGTCCTTATTGTCAAAGGCAACGCTTCCTGAATCTGGGTAGTCAAATCCAGCAATGATTCTTAGGAGTGTGGTCTTGCCACATCCAGAGGGTCCCAATAGAGAAAAAAATTCTCCTCTCTTGATCTGTATGCTTACATCATCAAGAGCCTTAAAATCACCATAAGCGCGGGACACCCGTTGAACAGATACTTCAACACCTTTCAATCTTTTCCATTTCCTCCGCTCGTTTCAGGCATAGAATTTCCAGACCCAGGTTTGGAGCCTTCACGATGGTAATGCGAATATCGAATATTTGTCCCCCCCTGTCAAGCATGTATCACGAAGTAATGTGATGTTTTTTTACATAGGTCGTTTCACCCGGATACAACACTTCGTTTCCAGATCTTTACCGCTGGAAATCAATGCGGACCACTTCTCCTGTGTGGGGGTCTTTCCTGTAAACAGCTGGGCCTTCTTCATCGTACCCATACCAGATCAGGCGCGAAAATCGTAGCAGTTTTTGTTCCTTCGGCGGGTCAAACACTTTGCAATAATCAAACCGAAAGGTGGTTTGCACCCGCAAATCATATCCCAACATTCCAGAACCTCCTTCTGTCTATACACCGATGCCTTTTGTGTTTGAGGCCGAAATCCTTGTGACATAAGCGTAGGATAGCAACCCAATAACGTCAAGAGTGGGCATGGGTAAGTACGTACATTTGTTGTGTTATCTCTCGAATAATCGTTACCAATTGGTAGTATGTTCCTACCCAATGCATGTTTCTGATGGGGAATATATGACAAGACCGACCCGTGGGTCGGCCTTGTGTCCTGTTTTACGCCAAAGAGGTCTCGAACCTCTGACCTACTGCTTAGAAGGCAGTTGCTCTATCCAACTGAGCTATTGGCGCGTCATTCTTGGGAGTATACTCCCTGAAACGAGCTAAACCATACCGCAAATACAAAAAAAGGTAAAGATGGTTGAGAGAAAAAGTAGAAAGGGTAAAATACTATCGTGTTCCATTATATTTATACTTGCCTAATGGAAGGTAATTGTGTATACTGTGTTATACCTAGTAAACAACTAGGAAATAGACATACGATACATAGGAGGTATTTCATGTTTAAGCAAGTTGAACTTTCCTACGGTTTTGATGCTTTACAACCACATATTGATGAACTTACCATGGTGACCCACTACACGAAGCACCATGCTGGATATACAAAAAATCTCAACGCAGCCATTGAGAAGGATGCTAGTCTTCAGGATCGCTCCATTGAGGATGTGCTCAAGAACCTTGACTCCATCAAGGATGAGGCTGTACGAACTGCTGTTCGAAATAACGGGGGAGGGTATGCCAACCATAATCTGTACTTCTCAATACTCAGTCCTTCTGCATCCAGTGAACCAAAAGGGGCTTTGCTCGAGAGAATCAAAAAAGATTTTGGAAGCGTAGACTCCTTGAAAGATACCTTGAACAGCCAGGCTGCAGGAAGATTTGGTTCTGGGTGGGCCTTCCTTGTTGCTCTCCCTGATGGTTCGCTTAAGGTAGTGAATACCCCAAACCAAGATACTCCGCTGATGGATAAGAATGGAGGGGTCCCTCTTCTTGGAATTGATGTCTGGGAACACGCATACTACCTGAAGTACAAGAACCTCAGGGCAGATTATCTGAAAGCCATATGGAATGTGCTTGACTGGGCTAAGGTAGAAGAGAACTACGCAAATCTCATGTGATCTCCTCATTCATAGCTTTTTTCAGCCCTCCGATTTCGGGGGGCTGATCCTTTTTCCAGACTTAATCATCCATGTCGGCATCTTTTTATAAGTAGACAAAAAAGGTAAATATGTATAAACAATAACTGAAATATACAAACAATGAGCGGAACAATACAAATATATCAGTCTATCAATACTTGATTATCGATTAGTTTTTTGCTAGAATACAGACAATGAAAAAGACAAGGAGACCTATATGGATAAACACGATATAGAGAAAAAACAGAGCATCGAGTATTTGATAAAAAATACCGATATGTTCATTGAAGCAGACTATGACCGTCTCGCTTCCCACATTGAAGGACACCGCTATTTTCTGGGAAAGGATCTTTCCATGCCGATTACCTGGGATGAGGCAACTTACTCTTGGATGAGCAACATCTATCAGCCGGTTAGTCAGGTGATGGAGAACTGGACAACCCAGTTGAGCTTCCCCGGAAGACGGAGAGCCGATCTCTTCTTTGAGATCTGCGACCACCAGTATTTTCTCATCCTGCAGAAGCAGAGAGAGGTGAATGCCTACAGTGCCGTACTCGACTATGACATGCAGTTCGGAAAGACAATCGGCCGCATCATTGCCAAGATTCTTTCCACCAACAATGCAGCATAGACAGAACCATCAAAAAGATCGAAGGCATATAATCCATTGCAGTATGCCTTCTGAAATAAGCATAAGAAAAACCCGGTAAAGGAGCGTTCCTTCTACCGGGTTTTTTCTCGTTGTGAAAGCCAGTGTGTATTACGCTGCTTTCCTTCGCCCTTGTATGACTTCACTTACCTTGGGACCAAGCAAAGTGAAGAGCGTCAAGATCACAAACACCCATGCGATCGGGCTGGTAAAGAAGATACCGTAGTTCCCCTCACTCATCAAAAGAGCCCTTCTGAAGTTAGACTCTGCCATAGGTCCAAGGATAAGCCCCAATACTGCAGGGGAGACCGAGATGTCAGCTTTCTGCATGAAGTATCCAAGGATTCCAAAGAACAACATAACTCCAACATCAAAGAAGTTGGTGTTGATGGCATAGGAGCCAACGACACAGAGAATGAATATCATGGGGGTAAGAATTGATTTCGGGATTGAAAGCACTCTTACAAAGAGTTTCAAACTGGAAAGACCAAGAATCACCATTGCCACATTGGCAATGAACATACCAAGGAAAATGGAGTAGACCAAGGTAGTGTGCTCGGTGAACAACAGCGGTCCTGGTTGTAGGCCTTGGACAGTCAGTGCACCTATCATGATTGCTGCCACTGCGTCTCCAGGGACTCCCATGGTAAGCATGGGAATGAGTGCTCCACCGGTGACTCCATTGTTTCCACCCTCTGGAGCCGCGATAGCCTCAGGAATACCAGTGCCGAAGAGCTCGGGACGTTTGCTCATGCGTTTTGCCTGGCTGTATGACACGAAAGCACCAATCTCTGCACCAGCTCCAGGAACGATACCGATGAAGGTACCGATAAGACCAGAGATCGGAGCGTGTTTGAGAATGATTTTCCAGTCACTCTTGCTTGGCCAAACATGGGAAATCTTCTGGGTTACCTGGTCGGGTGTAAAAATACCTTCGACCGTATTGAACGCCTGACTCATGGCAAACAGGCCAATCATGACCGGAATAAAGGACATACCGCTGAGCAAATTGATATTATTGAAGGTAAACCGTGGGAAACCGGTGATTCCGTCAATTCCAATGAATGACAGGCTGATCCCCAAAGCACCGCAGAGCACACCCTTTGCCAAGCTGTTGCCGCTGATGGAGGCAATGATGGAAAGACCGAAGACTGCCAACAGGAAGAACTCAGGGGCACTGAAGCGAAGTGCAAGTTTTGCAAGTTGCGGGGCGATCAACCAGAGTGCCAGTACACTGACAACTCCTCCAATGAAGGAGGATACCGTGGAGATTCCCATTGCTCTACCACTTTCTCCACGTTTTGAGAACTCATAGCCATCGATTGCCGTTGCTGCGGCTGCAGGGGTTCCTGGAGTCCGCAGGAGAATACCGGAGATGGAACCTCCGTAGATTGCTCCTACATAGACGCCGATGAGCAAAAGAATTCCCGGCACCGCTTCCAGTCCAAAGGTCAACGGAAGGACCAGAGCAACACCCATGGTTGCGGTCAATCCTGGAAGTGCGCCGATACAGATACCGGTGAAGACTCCCAGAATGATAAAGAGAAAGATTTGAATATTGAAAACAGAGGTCAATACTTCTACTAACATGCTGATACCTCCAGTATTATATCAGGATGCCGAAACGCATCGGCACATTCAGTACAGAACCGAACAGGAAGAAAATTGCCAGTACAAAGATGACACTGATAAGTATCGTTTTCCACCAAGGGCGTTTGCTGAACCATTTGATGTAGAGAATCAGCATAATGGTTGAAGTCACCACAAACCCGACGAGCGGAAGCAGGATGAAATAGACAATCAGCCCGACCATCGTAACGTATACATTCAGGACATTCTTGCTCTTCAGGTCAACTTCAACATCTGCTTCCTTATCCATACGAAGGGTGGTAAGAAACAGAGAGAGCGAGGAAAGAATAATCAGGCTGGCGATGATGATCGGGAACATCCCAGGTCCTGGTACCCCATGATTGCTGGGGGGATAGGTAAGTGATAGTGCAATAATGAATATTGCAAATACGGTGAAGACACCGCTCACTATAAAATTTGCTTTTCTCATAGGTGTGATTCCTTACGGAACGTGAACACCACAATGCCCGTGGGCATTGTGGTGCATCACATCGTAGTATTACTGTTGCTTGAGTCCCAGTTCCTCGATGAGGGACTTGAACATCTCATTGTCAGTGGCCAGCTTCTGTCCATAGGAAGCGCTGTCCATGATGTCAATGACATTGTTGCTGCTGTTCATGAAGTTCACGAATGCATCAGACTGTGCAGCTTCGCTGAAGATGTTGTAAATCTTGTCAACGATCGGCTGCGGGGTGTCCTTGGGAACTCCAAGACCTCTCCAGGTTCCGATTGCAACATCATAGCCCAGTTCCTTTGCGGTTGGCAGATCTGGTGTTGCAGAAATGCGCTCGGGAGCCAGAACAGCAAGTACCTTCAGGTTGCCTGCATCTACCTGGCTGACAACTTCTGCATAACTGACGGTTACTGCATCAATATGTCCACCAAGAAGGCTGGTGATTGCCGGAGCAGCACCATCGAACGGAATATGGTTGAAGCTTACGCCTGCGGTCTTGGCAAGCCCAGCTGCAGCAAGGTGCCAGATTGCACCAACACCACTGTTTCCAACGCGCATTGTCTTGGTCTTTGCTGCCTCAAGGAACTCGTTGAGTGTGTTGTACGGGGAATCTGCCTGTACGGTTACTGCACTATAGGCACTGTTCACCATCATGATGGGCTTGAACTGATCATAGTACAGACCAGCACCGGTCCCTGTGTGGGGAAGGGTTACAAGCTCAACAGTTATCATGGAGATGACACTGCCGTCTGCCTTTGCATTGGCGCCATAGGACATGCCGACAGCTCCACCACCACCGGTTCTGTTTTCAACAGCAATGTTCTTCGGGAAGTTATCCTTCGCCGCATCCACCAGTGCACGAGCCACCAAATCGGTACCACCGCCTGCACTATAGGGAACAATTACTGAAACAGGACCACTGGGGTAGTTTTCAGCGGAAGCTTCGGAACCGCCTTGGGCGAATACCGAACCGAGAACCAACGATAGCATCATCACGAGAACCAACGTCTTTTTCATGACTACTCCTCTCTTCTTTATTCTTATACGATTCGCAAAATTGCGAAATTACACACTATGAGCTTCTTCAATGAAGCGTTTTGCACGTTCAGTGATGGTTTCCCACTGGCCGTTTCTTGCAAGGTCGGGGTTTGCCAAGCATGAACCAACCCCTACAGCATAGGCACCTGAGCGCATGAATGCTGCGGTATTCTCTACTGACACACCTCCAACGGGAAGCAATTTCATTCCACCAAAAGGCCCAAGCAAGTCCTTGATATACTGGGGACCTACCGACCCAGATGGAAAAATCTTCAATAATTCTGCCCCATGGGAGTATGCAGTGTAGAGTTCTGTAGGGGTAAATACCCCAGGAACCGGAAGTACATCGTGCTCAAGGCAATAGGCGATCACCTCGGTGTCGAGGGATGGAGAGAGGACAAACTGTGCTCCCGATTCAATACTCTTTTTGGCCATATCCAAAGTTAGTACTGTTCCTGCTCCTACACTCAGACCCTCTATCTTGCTTGCCTTTTCAATAATTGAGAGGGCTGAAGGGGTATTCATGGTAATCTCCAAGGTAGTAATGCCCCCATCACGCAGTGCCTTTATTAGGGCATCAGCATCACCCTCATCAATTCCCCTGATGATTGATATGACCCTTGATTCTCCGATTGTTTCCAGTACTGTATGTCGCTTGCTCATCGATGGATCTCCTCTCTGTTCTCCATGAGCCTGTGAAAGGTCTTCCCATCGGGAAGTCCTTCCACATCTCCCTGGCTACTGACGGCCAATGCCCCCAGTAGTGCTCCCATCCTTCCACATTGTTCTATAGGTTGGTTATCCAACAGCCCAGCAAGGAATCCAGCATTGAACGCATCCCCAGCTCCAATGGTGTCGACCACTTGTACCGGATAGGGGGAAATAAAGGATGCATGCTCCCTTGAAGCAACATAGGCACCCTTGTCTCCCTGCTTGACCCCAACATAGCGGCAACCCTGATCCAGCAGGGTCTTTGCAATTACATTTGGGTCATCTTTTCCCAGCAATATGCGACCTTCATCCTCACCAAGGAGTGCAATATCGGCTTGTGCAAGCAGTGGTCCCAGGATCTTTTTTGCCTCTTTTTCATCCATGAGCTTTAACCTGATGTTTGGATCAAAACTGATCAGGATGTGCTCTCGTTTTGCAAAGGCAAACACTTCAGTAACCAACTCTTTGCAGCTGTCACTCAAAGCTGCTGTAATACCACTTATGTGAATGATCTTCGTCTCTTTCAGATAATCCCAGTCGATGGAATGCTTGTCCATGGTACTTGCTGCTGATTGTGCCCGGTAATAGAAGACCGAGGTGTCCAAGGCGTTGGAGAATTGCTTGAACATGATTGCTGTTGGCCCTTCATTGCTTACCACGACCGAGGAGGTATCCACCCCTTCAGCGCGGAGTTCCCTGATCATGAACTGGCCGAATTCGTCATCTCCCACCTTGCTGACCCAACCGGTCGAGTAGCCGAGTTTTGCGAGACCAACGGCGACATTGCTCTCAGCCCCAACGACAACTTTTCCGAACTGATGGACATACCTCAACTTTGTATGGGTGTCAGGGATGAAGGCAACCAAGCTCTCCCCTAAGGTTATTACATCCTGCTTCACTGCTTTTTTCCTTTGCTATAGATCCAATGTTTCCGATCGTCAGCTATGATGCTCTCGATCGCTCTCTTTGCGTTGAGGAGCAAGGTCTTGAACTGTTCTTCCTTCTCCTTTGAGTATCTGAATACCGGTACGGCAAGGCTCATGCCTGCCAAGGTCTCCCCATGCACTACGATGGGAACTGCGATACATCTAATGCCAATGGTTGATTCCTCTATTTCGTAGCTGAAACCACTCTCTCTTATCTGTGCAAGTTGGTCATTGAGCTCTGAAACTGTCTGGATGGTATGCTCTGTAACAGGTTCAAGATTGCCCTCAGGGTAGAATGACTCGATCTCCTCAGAAGTGAATTGACTGAGCAGTGCTTTCCCATAGCCGGTGCTATAGGCAGGGAGTTTGTTTCCTGGGTTTGAGACAACACGGAACTTGGAATGCAGCTCCATTTTTTCAAGATAGAGTACATCGAGATTGGAGAGCACCCCGAAGTAGAGGGTTTCTTCAGTCTTTTCATTAATACCCAGGAGTATGGATTTTATTTTCTCCAATAGGTCGGAGTAGCTTACATAGGTATTGCCAAGGACAAAGAGGTTTTCACCCAAATAGTATCGTTCTTCAAGTTTGTTGTAGTTGAGATACTGCTTTTCTGAGAGGGTGTTCGCCAAGGGATGCAGACTGCTTTTTGGGATATCAAGCTTGCGCGCAAGCTCTGAGAGGGTAATACCCTCTGGAGATTGGGCTACATGTTCAAGAATATCCAAGATTCTTGTAGTTGTACGATGCAAAGGAGATGCCATGCTTTACCTCTTTTGTTCGTATATAAGAACAACGTTCATATATACGTATATAGTTTACATGATTTGTCTGTGTTGTAAAGGGGTCCTTTTCAAAAATATGTTGGATCTGCAACGGAAAATTTGGTGATTAAACAAATAAATACAAGTATAGCAATGGCTTATAAAAAATGAATAAGGACAAATATATTTTTCGTACAATTTTAAAACTCTTTCTCAAATTCCTATTTCTCTATGCTACGCTGGAACGCAGGAGAG
>JBFWKK010000055.1:0-17365 GCA_050252715.1 Sphaerochaeta sp.
TACCTTCACACGGTAGCACTCCTGTACAAGCGAACACATTCACCTAATACAGCAAAAAACCAGTCCGAAGACTGGTCCTTTATGGGCGCGATTGGGTTTGAACCAACGACTTCTACCGTGTGAAGGTAGCACTCTCCCGCTGAGTTACGCGCCCGAATTACTCTGACTATAATACGGAAATAATCCCATGCTGTCCAGTGGGTATTTTAGTTTTCTCTGTGTGGTTGGAGTGGATATATTTTTATTTATATACTACACTCTAGCAACATCTACTGTAGGTATTGAGGAATGTAACATGGAAACACTGGTAATAGGTAGCAGGGTCTCTGAGTCGGTAGAGGGGCTTAACTGCTTTTTATTTGATGAACGAATGGGAATTATGACCTATCACTCCGGTTCAATGAAAATTGAACAGCCAACCTTTCAATGTTTTGACGCTGAGAGAAAAATCCTTTACAGCGTCAGTGAGACAGAGACAGACGGCCACGTATACGCCATTCAAGTTTACCCTGACCATACCTGCAAACTCCTCTATATCCTTCCATCTGGAGGTGGCTCCCCCTGTCACCTCTCACTCAGCCCTGATCATGCCATGCTTGTTGTTTCCAACTATGCAGACGGCGTGCTTACCATCTATTCTGTTTTGGATTCACCCACCTTACTTTTTCAGAAATCCTTCACTGGCAAGGGAACCCACCCTACCCGCCAGGAGCGATCCCATATTCACAGCAGCAGATTCACCAAGGATGGCAGCTCATTCTTTGTAGCAGACCTAGGATTGGACAAAATACTCTGGTACAACAACGAACTTAGTGAAAGCACTGTTATTTCCACACCTCCAGGAAGTGGCCCCAGACACCTTGAACTATCAGAGGATGAAAGGTTTCTCTATGTAGCCAGTGAACTTTCATCAGAGGTATTGGTATACGCACTGTCTGAAAAACCTACCCTGATACAGCGAATCAGTACTCTTGCGTCGGGGTTTAAGAAAGAAAACACCGTGGCAGACATTCATTTCGATGCAAAACACCGCTTTCTCTACTGTTCCAATAGAGGACATGACAGCATTGCCGTCTACCGATGTGACAAACGCAACGGAACCCTCAGTTTCCAAGGACACTGCATGAGTGAAAAGGAACCTAGAAACTTCACCTTCTCGCCGTCTGGGGCCCATCTCGTAGTTGCTAACGGAAGCAGCAACTCAATAACCAGTTACCCTATCAATCGCAGGACAGGACTGTGTAGTCCTTCCAATCACCGCATCACCATAGAGCAACCAGTTTGCTTGAACTTCATCGGATAAACGTAAGGGAAGGCCGGAAAACCCGACCTTCCCGAGAGCACTTCTACACAACGCCTACCAATTCCGCCATACCGTTACATGGGTGACAGTTCTATTCGGTAATTCCTGCGTTGAAAAACGGTCAATGAGAAATGATCCAAAGATTACACTAGCTAGGAGATAGACCACCAAAAAGATCCCTGCCCCTATCAACATCCTATTACTCTTCTTGTATCTTGACTTCATATCCCTTCTCCTTTTTATCAGCATAGCGTTGCAAATCTTGTACTGTGAGACCCAAACGCTCCATCGTTTCAAACAGGGCAGGAAGCTCCCGCTTGAGGAAGTGTTCACGTCGTTTTTGCAGGACCAATGTCCTTGCATCCTTTGCGGTGAAATACCCAATCCCGCGTTGGTTCTCAAGCGTACCCTCTTCCTGCAGAAGGGAGTATGTCCTGATAACGGTATTGGGATTCACCTCCAGCTCCATTGCCATATCGCGTACCGAAGGAATTCTCTGACCATCCTCCCAGACATTGCTGAGGATCAAGTCATGAATATACTCGGCAATTTGCAGATAGATTGGAGATTGTGTATTAAACTGCATCGGTAGCTTGGACCTCCTCAACCCTATAGTAGGCGGTCACCAGAGAGAATACCGGAAGGACCGCATAATAGATTATCTGGGAGATGACACTGTATACCTTCAACGGACTCAACGCCCTACTCATATTTTGGGGACTGAGATAGAACATTGCATCGAATACCTGTAGTGAGGAACCGAATTTAATTGCAAACACAATTCTGGTGAACAACAATCCAAGACTACCGAGCACCAGAGCAATCACTCCTATAGCCAACACGGTCTTGATAAAATGAGCTTTTCTGAAATAGGTGCCTCCTAGGAGGAATACAGAAGTCCAGACCCAGTACTGTGCAAGAAGAATTCCAAGATCACCATCCCTGAAAGGATTGAACATTGCCATCGGATTGCCGAATATGATCAACTGGATCGGTTCGGTCACCACACTTATGAGAAAGAACAATACGAGTAGTGCTATCGGATACGCCACGATCATCAGCACAGCCTTTGAAAGGAACTTCTCAAGGTTCGTAGCAGGAAGCATCAACCAATCGTGCTGGGTATCCTTTCCAAACATATCCTCAGAAAACATCAAGCTACTGATAATGAACCCCCCAAGCAATAGGAAAGAAGGGAACATCTCGTGGTACGATTCAGAGGGAAACGGTACTCCTGCATACCGGGCAAAAACACTCTGCAACGTCTCTGAGGCAAACATTACAAGAACAATTACCAGCCCGTAGGTAAACAAGTCCTTCTGACTTGTCTTGATCTCTCGCTTCACCAAAGCAGAAAAACGATTCATCTCACACCTCCTGCACTACCCTTCGATTGCTCAATGATCACATTGAACAAGGTCTCCAGGTCCAAGGGTTTTCCTTCCCTCTCATCAGTACGTTCACTCAGTACCATCCAGCCACCGAGCACCTTCTCGGTATACATACCCTCCCCAGCCTTAGGCTCCTCTGTGGTAAGGGAGAGAACATATTTCTCATTCACAGACTCAACGGTGTCGTTGAATATCACCTTGCCATCATGAAGAATAATGATCGGGTCGATCAAATTCTCCATATCCCGTACCTGATGGGTCGAGATGATGAATGTTCTCTGCTCGGTCATGGCGGAGGCAACAGTCTGCCTGAACTGCCGTTTGCTTGGAATATCGAGTCCATTGGTTGGCTCATCAAGAATCAAGAGAGCCGTATTGCTGGCAAGCCCAAAGGAGAGCAAGACCTTCTTTTTCTGCCCAAGGGACATCTGGTCGAGCCGTTGATTCAGATCAATATCGAACTCCCTGCAGTACTGATTGAACTTCTCATGGTCAAACTTCCCATAGAACGGAGATCTCATCGCCAAGTACTCACTTGCCTTCATCTTCGGCAGAGGAAATTCCTCTGGAAGATAGAATATCTCACTGAGCAGAGAGGGAGTCCTATTCTGGGGATGCTCACCCAATACCTTGGTCTCGCCTTCTTCGATGAAGAGCTGTCCACTGAGAATCTTCAGCAATGTAGTCTTCCCTGCCCCATTCTTCCCCAGCAACCCATAAATATTCCCCCTCCTGATCTCAAGATCAAGATTGGAAAACAGTCGGTTCTGAGCATATGAGAACCCAATATTCTGCATGTGCACTACGACATCTTGTCCGTCTTGGACGGTAAGTGCGTTCTCTTGCATTGCTTGTTCCATGCACGCCTCCTAGTTTCTTACTGTACTAGCTAACTAATACACCAATATTGTAAGATTGTACATACCTTGCCACATCATTTTTTATCGTTTTTCACTTTTTTTCGAAAAAGAAACACTACCGTGAAGATTTGTGTATAAATGCCGAGCAATTACTAGCAAAACACCCCATAAATTGATAGTATCCAATCTTGCGCGTCCTCTGCAAAAAAGACGCTTATTTGTCACGCAATCCCCTTCTTGAGAAGGGATGTACCACACTTCATAGAAAAGGACTAAATCACCAATTTAGTACATACCCCATATGAAATAGAAGGAATCCTTCAATGACTGAAAATACCAACCAATTCTATCTTGAACGCCAAAATTCCACTGAATCGAACGCACGCACCTACCCTAGGAAATTCCCCATTGCCATCAAGCAAGCAAAAGGTTCGCGGGTAACGGATGTGGAAGGGAACAGCTACCTCGACTTTCTTTGCGGAGCAGGAACCCTTGCACTTGGCCATAACGATCCAGAAGTGAACCAGGCGATGATCGATCTTCTCCAGAGTGGAGCACCACTACACTCACTCGATCTCACAACCCCAGTCAAGGATACCTTCGTCCATACCCTACTCTCACTGCTCCCACAACCATTGCAAGAACACGGAAAACTACAATTCTGCAGCCCCAGTGGCACCGATGCGGTAGATGCTGCGATCAAACTCTGCAAGACAGCAACCTCTCGATCATCGATTATCGCATTCGGCGGTGGCTACCACGGCATGGGACACGGGGCACTTGCTCTCACTGGAAATCTGAACGCAAAGAGCCAGGTACAAGGTCTTATGAGCGATGTTCACTTTTTTCCCTACCCCTACTCCTATCGCTGTCCCTTCGGTCTTGGAGGAGAAGCCGGTATAGATGCTGCCTGTTCTTTCTTTGAGCGCACCCTCAAGGACCCCGAGAGCGGCATCACCAGACCAGCAGCAGTAATTTTGGAACCAATCCAGGGAGAAGGAGGGGTAATTCCTGCACCTGTAAAGTTTCTCCAGACCGTGAGACGGGTTACCGAGGAACTCGGTATCCCGATGATCGTAGATGAAATTCAGTGCGGAGTTGGCCGATCAGGCAAGTTCTTCGCTTTTGAGTACGCCGGAATCACCCCCGATGTCATCCTAACTTCAAAAGCAATTGGAGGAAGTCAGCCCATGGCAGTGGTCATCTACCATGAAAAATTGGATGCATGGCAACCCGGTGCCCACGCAGGCACGTTCCGTGGCAACCAAATTGCAATGGCAGCGGGTACGGTTGTCATGAACCGAGTCAGTGATCCAGCATTCCTTGCTGAAGTGCAGGAGAAAGGAACACAACTTGAAAAGGCTTTGCTTAAACTCAAGCAGGAGGTTTCCATCATCGGCGACATCCGTGCAAAAGGTTTGATGCTTGGCATTGAGTTTGTCGATCCAAAGGGAGAAAAGGACCATCTAGGATCCCTGCCTGCCAGTGGAGAAATTGCCACACGTGTACAAAAAGAGTGTTTTCTCAACCATCTCATCATGGAAAAGGGAGGTCGCCATGGATCAGTCATGCGCTGCCTCTGTGCTCTCAATGTTACGCATGAAGAGATTGCTGAAATGATTGCAATTACCGAACAGGCAATCCGCAAGGTTGACGCAGATGTCAAAGCAAACTAACACCATCCCCTACTTCCTTGCCTCTCAAGAAGAAAGCAAGGAAGCATACCAAAGAGTGATTACCTCTACCATGGATGCCATCACCTCCTCCATCGCTGATGAGGGAGCTTATCAAGGTGCATCTGTTGAGCAGCTTCAGCAAGCACTTTCCACCATCACCTTGCTTCCTGAGCAGGGTATTGGCTGGGAATCGGTACTGGAGAAGGTTCAACAACTCATCCTCCCCTACTTTCTGAAGACCTGGTCACCCAACTATATGGCACACCTGCATAGTCCTGCCCTTCTGGAGTCCATTGCAAGTGAATTGGTCATTGCTACCTTCAATCAGTCGATGGACAGCTGGGACCAGAGTCCCATCGCCACCGAGGTGGAAGTGGCTGTTATCAAGGACCTCTGCAATCTCTATGGGTATGGAAAGGAAAGTGATGGGGTATTTACCTCCGGGGGGAGCCAGTCGAATCTCAGTGCCATCACCATGGCACGAGACTGGTACTGCAGTACAGCTCTTGCACATGATGTCAAGAAACATGGGCTGCCTCCCTCCTACCATAAGCTCAGACTCTACACCAGTGAGGCATCTCATTTCTCCATGGAAAAGAGCGCACACCTACTCGGTCTGGGCTATGATGCTGTGAGGAAAGTTCCCCTGGACGATGCCTGTAGGATGGATGTCACCAGACTGCAGCAGATGATTGCAGAAGACAAGGAGGCAGGACTGCTTCCCTTCTGTGTGGTTGCAACAATCGGAACCACAGACTATGGCTCCATAGACCCAGTGAAACCTATAAGAGATATCTGTGAGAAAGAAGGTATGTTCCTCCACGCAGATGCTGCCTATGGAAGTGGACTGCAACTCTCCCAGCGCTATCGAGACAGGTTGGGAGATCTCTGGCTCTGTGACTCCATCACCGTCGATTTCCATAAGATGTTCCTCCTGCCCATCAGTTGTGGCGCCCTCTTGGTAAAAGAGAAAGGGAACTTCTCTGCCTTCACGCTTCACGCGGACTATCTCAATCGGGAAGAGGATGAAGAGCAAGGGTATACAAATCTTGTGGGGAAAAGCCTGCAGACCACACGCCGATTCGATGCCTTGAAAGTCTGGATGGCTTTCCAGTGTCGTGGCAGGGATGGCTACGGAAAGATTATTGAAACCTGTACGGAGAATGCAGCGTATCTGGCAAAAACACTAGTGGATCATCCCTCATTTACGCTTGCCATCGAGCCTGAACTGAGCAGTGTTGTATTCCGTCATGTTGGTAGTTGTGCATTGAACAAACGGATCAGGAAGGAACTGCTTCACCACCATCAGGTGGTCATTGGGCAGACCGTCTACCACGGACAGACCTACTTGAAGTTTACCCTGCTCAATCCAACGCTCACCAAGGAGCATCTTCTCTCACTGCTCAATGAGATCACCAATCTTGCACAAACGGTAGAAGCATAGGAATCAGCGAGCTTTTGCAATGGCGGTTTTCAATCGCATCCAACTGTCCACCATATTCTCGTGGTGGACTTTTTTTGGATCAAAGCGTAGCAGAGAAAAGGTAATCTGTATGCAAAGGCCAATCATCAGCGCACTCAGCAAGGTACCCCATCCCAGCATTCCACCGAGCAAAAAACCAGCCAAAGAGACAGCCACTTCCAAGAGTCCTCGACAGGTTCCTGAAGACCATCCAGTTTTCCGGGAAAGAAAGACCATGAGGGAGTCTCTCGGTCCTGCCCCGTATCCACTTGAAATATACAAGTAGGAGGCAAAGGAGATTACAAACAGCCCCACCACCATCTGTATAACTCCAGAGAGTGGATGGGAACGCTCTGGGAAAAGACCGCTATCCAACAAAAGGTTGATGAACAGGCCTATGACCACCATATTGCAAATGGTCCCGATCCCAATCTTTTCTCCACCCAAGAGAACCACGATTCCCAGCAAAATGCCCACCAATATGGTCATGGTCCCGATCTTCATCGAGAACAGCTGTGAGAGCCCTGCATGGAACACATCCCATGGACTGTAACCGATATGAGCTTGCATCGTGAGCACAATCCCAACCGCATAGACAAAAAGCCCTATTGACAGACGTACCATACGCCCAATTTCTCGTTTCATGTTGCTCCTAATAGAACCGCTTCAATCCTTCTGTCTCTACCACCCATCCCTCTAGAGGAAATCCAGGGTGAGGTCTATCACACCCTTGCCAACCACCGGCCATCAGGGCAACAGCCAGTAGCAAAGCACCATTGCCAGGAAGGTAGAGCGGGAGGTCTTCTTTCGGCCTCTGTGCGTTATGCCCATTGGCAGTATAGGTGTTTTTGGGAGAGTCCATCAACAAGAGATCAACAGCCAGGTCAGGCTTTCCAAGCCTCGCTGCAGTCATGGCCATCAGGGGGAAATCCCACCCCCATAGTTCATTAAGCTGCCACGTCTTTATAACCTTCATGAGGGATCGTTCCATACCCTGGTGATCAACATCCTTCCCATCCAGCAAACCAAGACTGAACAGAAGGGAGGGATGGTCGTAGGCATAGGAGCCGTAGGTATCGGGGCAATTATCCTGGGCAAGATACAGACCATCTTTCATCGGTAGAGGCGCTAGATTATCCAGTACATGCTTCCATGCCGGATTAACCGGTTCATTGACATATTCCATGAAGTCAATTGCCTCAGAGAGTGCCCATCTCCAATAGGAGAGCTCAAAGGTTGGGTTGAGGGTTTGCTCTGGGTCATGGTTCTCCTGAACAGGGATCACGGGAGGCCCAATGATGTATGACCCTCTTTTCTCATCCCAAATTACATAGTCTGCCATAAAATCGGCAGTTGCGCGTATTACCGTAGACCACCTGTCGAGAAGAACTGAATTTGGATGTGTCTTTCTCAGCAGTGCCCCGTAAAAAATGGGGTGTGGCTGTTGCCAGCAGAGCAAGGTACCAATGGCAGAGGGACTGTCATTTCCGCTGGGATCGGTCATCTTGGGCCACCGAGCACCCTGATATCCTTGGCTTTTGGCGCGCTCAACTGCCCCTGGGAGAATATGCAGATAGTAAGAAAGGGAACGCTCCAAGAGCTCAGGCTGACCAAAGAGTGCAAAATGTGCAGCATGCAGAAGGTGCATCTCCAGATGAAACTTCCCATACCAGCTGTTGCAGGTAAGCCCGGTCTCAGCAGGAGGTGTATTCCCGCTGCACTGGATGGCCAGAAGATAGCGAGAGAGTATTATGCGCCGCTGCAACTCATACGAGCGACACTCAGTTGAGGAGGATAGGTCTATAAAGGCACCATCCTGCCAGAAAGAGGCCCAGTGGAGCGTGCATGCACTAAGGGCTTGGCTGTAATCCACTACATCTTCTCTTCCCTTTTCCTGCTTGAACAACACACTACATTCCAAAAGCTCTTCAGAAGAAGAAAGCATGAACTCATGTGCTCCCTTTTGTCTCAGCCTGGCATGGTTGCTTAGCACTATATGCACTTCATACTTCATCGTATCAATGCTTCGTTTTATACAGTAGCGACCCCTCCCATCGTCCCTGAGCTCACTCGTATGGGCATCGGGTTTTGAATAATCACTGGCAGTAATATCGTGTGAAGGATAGGGAAACCGCAAGGTGAGATAGAGATCTCCCGTATGAAGCAGTGATGATTTCACGCGAAAGGAGAGCTGGTCTTGCTTTGGATGACAGAGGGTATGCACCTGTACAGGTACATCATCAATACGAAAGTCACTGGTGATGAGCCCACTGTACAGATCAAGTTCCTGATCAATCGAATTCATATCGCTCATGTCATACTGATCGCTTGTTTGCAACCCGATATGAGCAAGATTGCATCGGTGAGGATTCACCCTGAGGTCATGAAAGAGTGACTCCTGGGCGGTATCATCGCTCATATAGCCGACAGTCCTGTCAGAGAGCTTATACTGCTTGAGAATGAGTCGTTCATAGTGTTTCTCTTCCTTTCCCGGGTAGTCATGCAATCCCCAGCTGGACAGGGTGCAAAGGGGAGTCTTTCCCTTCTCATGACAAATCCGGCTCTGTGTCCCGGTACAGTCGACGGTATAGGCAAGGTTCCCGTTTCCCACAGAGAGAAAGGAATCGGCATCCCAAGCGTGTACCTTGGGATTCATCTCCTGGACCAGTCGCTTTCTCTCTATCGGCATGCAAGACCTCCCGGTATTTCAACAAGAGGAACAAAAAATGGTCGCTCATTCGGGGTCTTGTTCGGACTATGGTAGGTAAGAAACAGCTTCTCATCGAAGGTCTTGAAAATCATCCCATGCCCACCATCACTGCTGATCAGAGGCTTCTCTTGCTGTTTCCATGGGCCAAGGATAGAACCACCCTCGCTGGTTGCATATCCCATTGCATACCCAGAAGGAGCAACACTGGACCAAAGCATCAAGAGGGTACCATTACTGGTTCTGTGCAAAAACGGGCCATCGGTCACTTTTGCATCAACCAACCCAGAACCATCTCTTCTGACCAATGCTTTCGGCCAAGAAGCCTGTGAAGCCCTGAAAAGCAGAACAGGATCCCCAATTGGCGCACTGAGATCACTACTCAGTCTCCTGGCACATACCTCTCCGTCATTGATCTGCACCCACTCATGGCAGAATACAATCCAAGGCTGTGCTGCATCGTCAAGGAAGAAGGTTCCGTCCAGGCACTCCCAGTCCAGTGGTGTAGCAGGGATATCTGAAACGGGAACAAAGGGACCCATGGCAGATTCACTGACAAGGATGTGGGTACCACGACAGTGCCCGGCAGCAGTGAATGTCGCAAAGAGGTAGTACTTACCCCGGTAGACATGCACCTCAGGAGCCCAGAAGTTATGAGTTCCCCAGAATTCTTTGGAGGGGGTAAAAACAGTAAAGGGACCATCCCACTGGCTAAGATCAGTAGAACGGTATACCTCAAAACTCACTCCAGGTCCCTTCCAGGGATCCTTGTCAGTGGTCCCGTAAAGGTAATAGGTCATGCTCTGTTTGTCAGCCAGGATAAATGGGTCACGCATCTGTATTTCATTCAATCTCATCGCATATACTCCCTGCAGTTCTGAAAAGAGTATAGCGTACCCTGTAAAACGAATAAAGCAAGATTTCTTTTTTCATTTGTGCCAGTGGAAAAATCTGTCTATACTGATGAGTATGCAAGCACTATTGGAATCAGAATATCTACAGGCACTTTTAATCGTAGTCATCGGTTCAATCGTACTGTTGCCGGTGAACATCATCCTGAAACGGCGAATTAAGAAACTGGAAGCAAACCAGCAAGAAGGAAAGAAATATTCCCACCTCAACTTCCTCAGGTTTTTCCAGCGGATAGCAATTCCCTTGGCTTTTCTGGGTCTCTTGACCATCGCCATTGACAGGGTTGCTTTCGATGAAGAGATACAAAAGAGTGTGAAGATTGTCTTCTCCATCATCATGACCTTCATTATTGTTCGCTCACTCAACAAGACAATGGAACTTGCATTTACCCGTTATTTTGAGAAGGAATGGGCAAATCATGAGCGAGAGAAGAGCCTCAGACCCCTGCTCTCACTGATAAAATTCATATTCTGGATTGTCGGTATCATTTTCCTGCTGGCGAATCTGGGTTTGGATGTTTCAACCGCACTTGCCGGCCTTGGCGTTGGTGGTATTGCTGTAGCCATTGCAGCCCAGGGAATACTGGGGGATCTCTTCAGTTACCTGGTCATCTTCTTTGACAAGCCATTTGAGCTGGGAGACTTTATAGTCTTTGGTGACAAATCGGGAGTAGTTGAGCGAATCGGTATCAAATCAATTCGTATCAGGGTTCTTTCGGGAGAACTTCTGGTAATAGCCAACTCAGACCTCACCGCTGCCCGGGTGCACAACTACAAGCAGATGCTCAGACGTCGTG
The DNA here is from genome assembly GCA_050252715.1 of Sphaerochaeta sp. Lineage (GTDB taxonomy): Bacteria > Spirochaetota > Spirochaetia > Sphaerochaetales > Sphaerochaetaceae > Sphaerochaeta. Next base: position 11,108 of record JBFWKK010000055.1, read on the forward strand.
TGGTCTTCAAGATTGGCGTACTCTATGAAACCCCAGCTGAGAAACTGGAAAAGATTCCAACCATCATCAAGGATATCATTGCCTCAGTGCAGACCATTGAAGGGGTTGTCTGTGACCGATGCCACTTCTTTGCCTTCGGAGACTTCTCCCTCAACTTTGAAACAGTCTATTACGTGCCAACCAATGACTATACCATCTACATGGATAGCCAGCAGGAAATCTATCTCAAACTCGTAAGGGCATTCAAGGAAGAAGGCATTGAGTTCGCCTACCCTACCCAATTGGTTTATACCAAGGCAGAACAAAGCAACACAGTGGAAACCGAGATAGTACCTTCTGCTCAGATTACAAAGTAACCAATTCCCTCATGGTCATACTTCTTTTTCACCAGATGTATGGCCATCTCAATCCTCTCGAGGGTTTCTTCCTCGCAGTACATGATCAGGACAAAGTTCTCCTCCGGCCACACATCATCGCCAAGTTTGGGGATGGTGTTTCCTCTTCCGTGCGCAGTTGGGATGATGGTATAGTGCATTGGTACTGCGTAGTGCTCAAGTGCCTCCAGAACATCCTCCAGGATTGCTTGGGCTGCCATGATTTCCACTCTTCTCATCTCACTCCCCCTCTGCATAGTTTTCAATACTCTCGACATCCTGCTTCCGCTTATCGCGGTTGAAGTGTGCATAGAGCACCGGCGTGAAGAAAATCGTCATCAGTGTACTGATCGTCATTCCACCGATGATGGTTTGCCCAATCGGCTGGATCTGCTCTGCTCCCTGCCCTCCAAAGAAGGCAAGGGGAATCATACCGAAGATAGTAGTCAAGCTGGTCATCAGAATCGGCTTGAGCCGGTTGCCGCCTGCTTCAATGCAGGCTGTTCTTATATCCATGCCACGTCTTCTGAGTAGATTGATGTATTCGATCAGGACGATACCGTTATTTACCACGATACCAGAGAGAATAATCAGTCCGATTGCACTGATGAGGCTGAACGTCTCTCCAGTAATCAGGTAGATACCCACCACACCGATAAGCATAAGCGGCATGGAAAGCAGGACAATGAACGGATTGCGGAAGGACTCAAAAAGAGAGGCCATGACGCCAAAGACCAAAACAATGGCAAGAACGAGAATCAGCCAGACTTGGCTGAACATCGCCGTCATGTCTGCGAAATCCCCGCCATATTCAATGAACACATCGCCTGATGGCTGAATAGACTCTTCAACCAATTTCTTTATGTCTGTCTCAGCCTGGCTCACCGCGTAGCCACCTTCCAAGCCCCCTAGTACGTGTACAGTTCGCATCTCATTCTCACGATTGATGGAGACCGGACCTGTAGATCGTTCAATGGAAGCAATGTTGTCGAGACTAATTCTCTCACCCATCGGATTTCGCACAAAGATACGCCTTAAATCAAGTTCACTGGAACGATCCTCATCCTGGAGAATGACCACGACATCGGTCTCACTTCCATCTTTCTTGAGTTGGGTGGCAGTAAGACCATTTACACTGTAACTGATCTCATTTGCAATACTTTGCATGGTGAGGTTGTATGCATAGGCCCGTTCACGATCGATGACAACCCTGAACTCAGGAAGTCCCTGGGTGAAGTCGGTTCTCACCTCATTGATGCCGGGAAGGTTCTCCTCAATGAGATCACGAATCTTCTCAGCGGTGGAGACCGCAAGCTCCAAATTATCACTTTTCACCACCACATCAACAGGGTTGAGATTCCCAAGTCCCATGGACATCTGGCTAAATGAGAACGATGCAGAGGGATAGAGGGGGAAGTACTGACGAAGTTTTTCCTGCACTTCCATCATGGTATCTGCTGACTCATCATCAGAGAGAGATATCTGGAGAGATCCGCTGTTGCTTCCTCCACTAGAGAACATTCCACCTCCGCCAACGGTGACGATTAGATCGGTATACCCAACGATATCCTCCTTGGCTCTCTCCTCAAGACTCAGCAGGAGACTCTCGGTTGTTTCAAGGGTGGTTCCCTCGGGAAGTGTCACGCTTAGCGTTACCGATGTCTCACTCATTGTGGGATACAGGCTTTGATGCATGGCACCGTATGCCTGGATGGTCAGCACCATGATCAGCACAACCAGCAGGACGGTAAGCCAACGGTAGTCGATGAGAAGCGAAAGCACCCGCTTGTACCCTCGGTCCAGTGCATCAAAGGCTGCTTCAGCCTTGTCATCGATGAAACGAAGCAAGGACAGTCTCAGAGGCTTCTGTTTTCGTGTGTATATTTTTACATAGCTGCTGGAGAGTACGGGAATCAAGGTGATGGATACAATGAGGGAGGCAAGCAGACTGATGATGATGGTACCCGCCATCGGGGTAATCATCTCACCGAGCATCTCCAGATTGCTCCTGAGAAGTACCATCGGTACAAATACACAGACCGTGGTCAAGGTAGAGGCAACGATGGAGACGATCATCTCCTTCGTGCCCAGAATGGAGGCAGCGTGAAGCTTTGCTCCCCGCTCGCGGTATCGGAAGATATTCTCCAAGACAACGATGGAGCTGTCAACGGTCATTCCCAGTCCAAGGATGAGGCCGGTCAAGGTCATCAGGTTCAATGAGTAACCAAGGAAGAACATCGAGAGCACGGTCAGCAACATGGAAACAGGAATGGCAACACCGATGATCAGGGTTGATTTGATGCTCCTCAAAAAGATGAAGAGGACCACCATGACCAACAATACCCCATAGAGCAGTGATTCATAGACTGCGTTGATCGTGGACTCAACCATGGTTGAGGTGTCAACTATGACTTCAAGGCTCAAATCATCTGGCAACTCCGAATTCAACTGTTCAATAAGAGTATGTACCCGTTTTGCAACCTGCACGGTATTTGCATCTGATTCCTTCGAAACAGAAAGATAGACCCCCGGCTCCCCATTGATGTACACCTGACTGGTAGCATCTCGATAGGCATAGGAGACCTCTCCAAGATCCTTCAGCCTGATCACACTGGAGCCTGTCACGTTCCCTGAACTATCATAATTTGGGTAGCTGATGACCATGACATTCTCAATATCCTGCAGGGAGGCGAACTCCGCATCAGTTCTAAGGAGATAGCTCAAGTTCCCCTCTTCCATAGTACCCGCCCCAACCTGGGCATTCTGCGGATTCAAGGCGTAGGAGACTTGGCTCAAGCTCACCCCATAGGCTTCGAGCCGATTCTGATCCAATGCAACCTGGACAATTGCATCCTGTCCTCCATTGATGGAGGTGTTGGAAACACCATTGACTCGGTCGATCTGGTTCTGGATGACATCTTCCATCAAGGCCCTGAGCTCATTTGCATCCTTGCCGGATGAACTGCGCAAGGCAATGTTCATGACAGGAACCATATTGGTATTGAGCTTGAATATAGTCGGTTGACTTGCGTCCTCGGGGAAGAAATCTGCAACCAGGTTGAGGTTGTCATTGATGGACTGGCTGGCCTTGTCCAGATCAGTGCCATAGGCAAACTCCAACATGACCATGCTTATCCCCTCAGAGGAGGTCGAACTAATCGTCTTGATACCCCCTACATTGGAAACTGCACTCTCAATTGTTTTGGTAATCCTGCTCTCCATGGTCTGGGGACTGGCCCCACTGTAGGAGGAATAGACGATCACCATCGGCAGGTCCATCTCAGGGAACAGCTCCACGGCAAGGTTCGGATACACCACCACAGCGAGTACCGTCAACAGCACATAGATGACGATAATGGTGGTAGGTCTTCGTACAACGGTATTGGTAAGGCTCATGTAGGTTCTCCCTTATTTGACGATGCGCACGAGAGCGCCGTCGGTAAGGAGACTCTGTCCCTGTACAACCAGACGGTTACCCGTCTCCAATCCTGAAACAATCTGCACCTTGTCGGAGACTTGCATGCCGATCTCCACATTTCGTCTATGTGCCACATTGCCCTCTTCAACAACATACACATAGGGCTGTGCACCTGCATAGAGCAGAGAGGATCGTGGAATGGCTATTACCCCTTCAAGATACTCGGTCAGCAACTCAACAGAGGGAAACATCCCACTCTTGATCTGCTGATTCGGATCGTCCACGGTAATCCCAACCTCGAGGGTTCTTGTTGCAGGATTCAATACCGGGCTTAACCGGCTCACTTCCCCACTAAACAAGGTTACTGGAAATGCCTTGAAGGAGAGTCGTGCCTTCGTGCCGATGGCAACAGAACCAATATATCGCTCTGCGATTGCCATTACCACCTCCAGTCCTTCCAACATGCCAAGGCGGGCGATCGGGGCTTGGCCGCTCACCACTGCACCTTGGACGAACGGCAGTGCAAGTACGGTACCACTTGCAGGCGCCTTGATGACACTCTCCTTGTAGACCATCCCAGCCCGGCTGGGGTCAACTGATCCAATTATCTGGTCTTCTTCAACAAAATCACCAACCTCAATGAGAAGTTGAGTGAGGGTGCCTGCGACCTCGGGGTAGATATCGATGGAGGAGGGATCAATGACATTGCCATTGCCTCTGATGACATTCTGGAGATTCTGTTTTTCCAGTGCAACAACTGTTACCGAGACAACAGCGGTCTCTGTCTCCTCTTCTTCTGTTTCATTCTGCTTCTGTATCAAATCAGCAAAAGGATTAATGACCACCAATGCGGTTGCTGCGAGGATCAAGAGCACCAAAATGGTTACTCCTACAATTCTTTTTGGGGATGTATTAGGACTCATGGGATGGTTCCAACTCCTTCATCTGAATATTCAAGTCATACAATAGATCGATGAGTGCGGTAATGTATTGGTATTGTACGCCAAGCACTCCTTGCTTTGCCTTCATCACGTTGTTTCTTGCTTCCTCAAGGGTCATGAAGCCCACGTAGCCACTATAGTATTGAATGGTTTGTGCTTCATAGAGCCGCTCACTTACCGAGAGGCTCTGCTTGGCAAGCTCAGCTTGCAGAGCAAGCTGGTTCAAATTCTGCACTTGACCAGCAATATTTACTTCCATTTGCTCTATAGCCTGCCTCTTCTGCAGAGCAAGCTTATCATAAGAGTCTTCCATGGAAGCAAGAGCTACCTGGGTTCGTGAGTTGGGAATGAATCCATCCAAGGGAAGTGCTACACCTACCGAGTAGGAAAAACTATCACTGAATGTGTTGCTGTTGGTATCACTCCATCCTGAGATCCCATAACTTCCTTGGAGACTCAAAGAGGGCGTGAAGGCCTGCTTCTTGTTCAGTTCCTTCTGCTTCTCAATACTTGCCATATTCAAATCAAGCAAGGAAATTGAGTAGCTTTTTGCAAGGTATTCGGTAAGTTCAGCAACCTCGAGATTCTTCATGATGGAAGGAATCTCACCTACTACCTCCAAATGCTCAGAGAGATCCATGCCGATCATCGCCTTGAGTGAGAGCAGATTTGCCTCATACTGGTTCCTGGATTGCTGCAAGGGTGGCTTCATCTGCTCATAGCTGAGCTCTGAAGTTAGCACCTCCACCTCGCTGGCAAAGCCTTGCTCGAACTTCTCCTTCACTTCTTCCCACTGCTGACGGGCAAGTTCCAGATTCGCTTCCTGCAATGCAATGTTTTCCTGTTCCATCAACAGGTAATAGAATAGTTTAGTGACATTCCTTTGGACTTCAGCTTTCGCTTGTTCATAGGTAACCTTCTGGATCTGGTACCCCAGATGATAGCTCTCCAGCTGCTCCTTCACTGCAGCATTGAGGGTGAACTGCATCTGGAGACTGAGGGAAAGACCGGTATCACCAAAGGAAGCTGCATTAATTCCAAAAGGCGTTGCTGTTTCAGCTGCATTGAAGACCGGACCTGATCCGGAATGGGAAAGAGAAAGATTAAGACTGGGAAGAAAAAGGTTCCAAGATGTGTCAATATCGCGTTTTGCGGCATTGACATCGATTGCATTGCCGGCTAGGGAGAGGTTATGCATGCGTGATCGCTCGAGAGCATCATCCAGGGTGAGCGTCTCCGCTGCCAAGGTGAATACAGAGAGAGATAGCACGAATGATAGTAGCAGTATCTTCAGTTTCATAGTTCATCCTTACAAAGTAACAGAGAAACAGTACTCATTTTTGCCATAAACGGCAATTGAATGACACATGGTTTTTACAGATGCAAACATCTTTTCAACCTGACTTTGACAGCAGAAATACGTAAAAAAGCTTGCAACTTATTCAGAAGCAAGCTTTTATTACTTCACGAGAACAACAGATATATGGTTGGATAGATTCAGTCCTCGTAATCTTTTTTCTTGGTC
>JBFWKK010000056.1:0-17353 GCA_050252715.1 Sphaerochaeta sp.
CTTCTTTAGTAGCCATATTATCTTCTCCTTATACAGTTTTCTATCTACACAGTCATAGCAGGTTACCTGTGAAGACTAAGACTGTGTCTAGTTCTCTTCGCTGGCAGACTCTACTGAGCCACCATTCTTCTCGACATAGGCAAGCAAAGTTGCTGCCAGCTTCTGCACGGGGGCCTTCATGGTTCCCATCAAGGATGCAATCAACTCCAACCTGGTTGGGAGCTTGCTGAGAGCTTCAATCTGCTCAGCACTGAAGAATTCACCATCAAGAAGGGCACCTTTCACTTCAATGGAAGCGCCTTCTTTCTTGATCGCAAACAGATCCTTTGCAACAGTGTTGGCCTCATCACCTTTCACCAAGGCAATAGCGGTGGGTCCAACCAACTGCTCATCAGAAGTCCTATCCAAGTCAGTAAGTGCAATCTTTGCAAACCGGTTCTTGACTACACGGAATGCTGCATCCTTCTCCATAAGCGTTCTGCGAAGCTTCGTGATCTGCTCAACAGTCATGCCACGGTAATCAGTAAAGATATAACCGTTATACTGGCTGAACTCATCCTTCAGAGCCTTGACGGCCTCTTCCTTCGCAGGGGTGATACGAGTTTTATAATCCATACTATGCTTCTCCTCTTACACCGTTGCCGACATTTCCTTCACATTGACCCGGACGCCCGGACCCATGGTGGAGGAAAGTGCGATGCTGACAATGAAGTCAGCCTTTGCGTCAGAAGGCTTCTTGCGGATAATTTCCTTGACAACAGACTTGGCGTTTTCACTGACCAAAGCCGGCTCCATGGAAACCTTGCCGATGGGAAGGTGTACCACGTTGGTCTTGTCAGAACGGAACTCAACACGACCCTGGGAAAGCTCAGCAAGCGCTCCCTTGATGTCGAAGGTTACTGTCTGGGTCTTGGGGTTCGGCATCAAGCCTCTGCGGCCAAGAATGGGTCCAAGACGACCTACGTCCTTCATCATGTCAGGAGTGGCGACGGCCACATCGAAATCCATCCAACCACCGCGAATCTTCTCGATCAGGTCGGTATCACCAACATAGGCGGCACCAGCCTCACGAGCTTCTTCAGCCTTCTCTCCCTTTGCGAATACCAAAATGCGCTTCTGGGCGGAGAACTGATTGGGGAGGACTACCGTATCACGAACACTCTGGCTCTTCTTGAGGGTAAGCTTGACGGAAACCTCTACAGTTTCGTCAAATGAGGCGAAAGCAATATCTTTCACCAATGCAGCTGCCTCTTCGAAGGTATAGAGTTTCTCACGGTCAACGTTCTTGATTGCTTCTCGATACTTCTTTCCGTGTTTCATACTACTGCTCCACCTCTACACCCATACTGCGGGCTGTTCCTGCAATAATCCGCTTTGCAGCCTCAATGTCGTTTGCATTGAGATCCTTAAGCTTGGTTGTTGCGATTTCAGTCAGCTGATCCTGTGAGAGCTTGCCAACCTTTACCTTGTTGGGGCTGCCACTACCACTACTCAGGCCGAGGGCCTTCTTGATGAGTACTGCAGCAGGGGGAGTCTTCAGGATAAACGTGAAGCTCTTGTCGGCATACACAGTGATGATAACGGGAAGAATGAGCCCAGGTTCATAGTTCTTTGTCTTGTCATTGAACTCCTGGACAAACTTTGGGGCACTGACACCATGAGGACCAAGCGCGGGCCCGATCGGGGGTGCCGGCGTAGCCTTCTGGGCAGGGCACTGCAACTTGATGATTGCAGTTACCTTTTTCTTTGCCATGTTTCTCTCCTTACGCAATAAATCCAACCTAGGGATTGGATTATGCGCTGGTATTAACGCCTGTCATACGATCAGGCTCCCACCTCATCATACAATGAGGGAGTAATCACAAACAAATGGACTCGGTTGTAAAAGAACAGAAAAATCTCGTGTAGTCGGCCAGTCCAAAGACGACTACAGAATCTTTTCTACTTGGAGGAAATCCACCTCAACCGGAGTGGAGCGTCCAAAAATACCGACGCTGACCCGCATACGGGCCTTTTCCAGATTGACTTCCTCAATGACTCCGGTAAAGGAATCGAAAGGACCATCAATAATGCGTACCTGCTCACCAACAGAGAAGGTCTGCTTGGGCTTGAATACTTTCTCGGCAGGAAGATCACCAGTCTTCTGGAAGAGATTCTTCACCTCTCCAGCAGAGAGCGGCTGCGGTTTAACGCTGTCGCTGGGACTCACAAAGCCAGTAACGCCCTGAATTCGCTTGATATGGGAACACCAAGTCTTCCAACTGTTGTCAGGCAGGTCAAGTTCAACCAGGATGTACCCAGGAAGAATCTTACGCTTCACCTCACGTCTCACCCCTTCCTTCACCTCAACAACGGTTTCGAAAGGAACTTTGACATCAGTACAAACGAGCGCGAAGTCCATATCGGTCTCGCGCATCTTGTTGATGATTCGCTCAATCTTCTGTTCGTACCCTGAATATGTGTGTACTACGTACCAGCCTTTAGCCATGACTCCGCCTTACAGAACAAACAACACACCCTTGAGCAGGAGGAAATCCACCAACCCAAGGAATACTGCGACAATGGCTGTAGAAACAAGTACGACCTTTGTGGAAGAAATGACAGCTTCACGGGAGGGCCAGACAACCTTCTTCAGCTCCTGGGAAGACTCCTTGAAATACTTAAATAGCTTCTTCATTGAAGGGCTCCTTGAGGGAAAAGATCGAGAAGCTAACAGGCCAAGAAGGATTCGAACCCTCAACATCCGGTTTTGGAGACCAGCGCTCTACCAGTTGGAGCTATTGGCCTATTTGCTTCTCGATCGAAACAACCTTATTTAATCTTTGCCTCGCGGTGCAAGGTGTGCTTGCGCTCAAACGGACAATACTTCATCAACTCAAGTTTACCTTGAGTATTTCTCCGATTTTTCTCGGTAGTATAATTTTTCTGCTTGCATTCGGTGCACTGAAGAGCAATTTTCTCAACAGGACCTTTTTTCTTTGAATCAGCCATTACGTGCTCCTCGGTGAGTTTTCACCTCAATTCCAATCCCCAGTGGATGGGGATAAAAAAAGAGCCCTCGAACGGATTTGAACCGTTGACCCCCACCTTACCATGGTGGTGCTCTACCGACTGAGCTACAAGGGCGTCGGTCACTTGCAGGCAAATCCACGAGATAGTCAACCTGCAACATGCAGAAGCAAACTTACCAAAGTGCGACCCTTTTGTCAATATACCTGTTCAAGAAAGAAGAAAAAGTTGAACCAGTTGCCCAGAAAAGACCAATCTTATATAGTGAGAGTGTGCTATTTCTACGAAACACAAGGAGTTCCTATGAAGGATCAACAGAAAACCCGGTACGGACATCGATCCGAAGACATTGCACAGGACTTTGCTGAACATCTCAAGTATAGCCAAGATGCAGATATTTACCATACCACCAAGGAGGGCCGATATACAGCACTGGCTCTCTCCGTACGAGACAGAATCATCCACCAGTGGAATTTGAGCAGAAAGACACAGCGGGCAAATGGTGCCAAGCGCGTCTACTATCTCTCTCTCGAATTCCTCATGGGCCGTGCGATGACCAACAACATCATCAATCTCGGGATTGAGAATGAGGTTGTAGAAGCTCTCTCATCCCTTGGGTATACCTATGAGGAGCTGAGTGAGATTGAACCAGATGCAGGGTTGGGTAACGGAGGACTGGGAAGACTTGCAGCATGTTTTCTTGATTCCCTGGCCACCCTGGAAATCCCCGCCTATGGGTATGGTATTCGCTACAACTATGGCATCTTCCGTCAGCAGATCAAGAATGGATGGCAAGCAGAGCAGCCGGATAACTGGCTTCGCGATGGAAATCCCTGGGAGATCCACAGACCAGATGTTGTCTACCCTGTCCGGTTTGGAGGAGAAGTCCAAGTCATCAGGGAGCATGGAAGGGATCGCTTCAAATGGAGCGGATCAGAGATAGTTCATGGAGTTGCCTATGACACTCCCATCATTGGATATGGATGCAAAACGGTGAACACCCTTCGCCTTTGGTCAGCAAAGAGCCCGGAGGAGTTCAATTTCCATGAATTCAATGACGGTGACTACACCGAGGCGGTTCGCTCAAAGATCAGCGCAGAGAACCTCAGCCAGGTACTCTATCCCAATGACACCCTGTACATGGGCAAGGAGTTGCGCTTGAAACAGCAGTATTTCTTCGTTGCCTGCTCGCTTGCCGACATCATCAACCGATTCAAGAGAAAAGAGACTAACTGGGCAGAACTGCCAAACTATGCTGCAATCCAGCTCAATGACACCCACCCCTCCCTGGCAGTACCTGAATTGATGCGCATACTCCTTGATGAAGAGGATCTGGATTGGGACAAGGCATGGGAGATAACGGTCAAAACCATGGGATACACGAACCATACCTTGATGCCTGAAGCGCTGGAGAAGTGGTCTCTTCCCATGCTGCAGAAAATCTTGCCGCGCCACATGCAGATCATCTATGAGATCAACCACCGTTTCCTGCAACAGGCAGTCTCCTACTTCCCTTTGCAACCGCAGATGCTGAGCAAGATCAGTGTTATCGAGGAGACCAACCCAAAGCAGGTTAGGATGGCTCATCTGGCAATCATCGGCAGCCACAGCACCAACGGAGTGGCAGAATTGCACTCCCAGTTGCTGAAAAAATCGATGTTCCCCCAGTTCAACCTCATCTTCAAGGATCGATTCAACAACAAGACGAACGGCATTACACAACGAAGGTGGCTGCTGGCATCCAATCCAAAGCTTGCAAACCTGATCTCCAGTGCCATTGGGGATGGATGGGTAACCGATTACAACCAGATCGAAAAACTCAGACCATTCGCTGAGGATGCAAGCTTCCTTGCAGACTTTGCTTCCATCAAGCAGGAGAACAAGCATCGCGCTGCAGCATTCCTCAAGAAAGACAGCAACCTGATCATCAATCCAAACACCTTCTTCGATGTACAGGTAAAGCGAATTCATGAGTACAAACGCCAGCTGCTCAATGCTTTGAACATCCTGCTCATCTACAACAACCTCAAGCAGGGAGGATCAGCAACCAAGGATATGGAGCCAACATCCTTCCTCTTTGGGGGCAAGGCCGCTCCGGGGTATGTGAATGCAAAGCTTATTATCAAGCTGATCAACAATATTGCAAAGGTCATCAACGCCGATCCTGCCACCAAGGACCGTCTGGCCATCCACTTCATGCCGAACTACCGGGTCTCGATGGCCGAGGCAATCATCCCGGCAACCAACCTCTCTGAGCAGATCTCAACTGCTGGGACCGAGGCATCAGGGACCGGGAATATGAAGTTCATGTGCAATGGAGCTCTGACCATTGGGACGATGGACGGCGCGAATATCGAGATTGCCCAGGAAGTTGGACAGGAGAACATGTTCATATTTGGAAATACCGAGGAAGAGATCCAGAAGCTGAGCTCTTCCTACGACCCGTTCACCTTTGTTCTTGGTGACAAGGAGATCAAGGATGCGATCGACCTTCTCTTCAGTGGTTACTTCAACATCAATGAGCCGAATATCTTCGAGCCTCTGCGTAGAAGCCTTTTCGAGGAAGGAGACCGTTACTATCACTTTGCCGACCTGAGGATGTACAGTGAAGCACATCGCAAGGCCAGAGAACTGTATGCCAGGGACAGAAATGAATGGAACCGAATTGCCGTGCTTAATATTGCGGCAAGCGGAAAGTTCTCCAGCGACCGGACCATCAAGGAGTATGCAAGCGATATCTGGAATATTGCATCATGTCCGGTCGAGCAGGATACCAGTGAAGATACCGCTCTCCAGGATGCCGTGAAGCGTCATTAACAACGTAATATGACACGGATTCATCACCCACCTTTCGTGGGTGATGTTTTTTCGTCATTCAGTAATTTTTCAATACTTTCTCCAGAATAGAGTTACATATTTGTATTGTATTTTTCTATAAATCAATGACCATAGTTCGTCATTCAAGCTTTTTTCTTGCTATATTCAGAGCATGGAATCATTCTGGGATAGAGTCATGATACTAATGCGGGCTGCAACTGTAGTGGAGCTAGCCTCATTACTTGCAGTGAAGCGTAGCACCCTCTCCAGTTGGATCCACACAGATAGAAGGCCACCACTCCATGTTGCAATGAAAATTATTGAACAAACTGGAACAACCTTGGAATGGTTGGAACATGGAAGCAACTGGGAATCTTCCAACCGGGAAGAGGCAGCGGAGAATATTGCAAAATACAAGAAACTCATCATTTCCCAGATTGAGGAGTTGGACCAACCACAACTGGAGCTCATCCAGTCCCTTCTTCATTATTTCAAGAGCAATGACGCTAAAACCCGAACCCGGAAAGAAGAGTAGTAAGAGTCGGTGCTAGTAGGGCCAACAAGGGAGCGATGATCATCGCAGGAAGAAAGTTCCCGGTCTTTGTTTTGCGAATATCCAACAACCCAAACCCAATCATCATCAGCAGCACCCCGCCGACCGATGCCAGTTCATTGATCCCAGCTTCTCCAAGGACTGGGGATATCCAGCCACCTGCCAAGGTAAAGAACCCCTGATAGAGAAGGATGAAAAGGGCACTTGCCATGACGCCTATCCCATAGGCAGCACTAAAAATGATTGCCATACACCCATCCATGATGGACTTGACGAGGATCAACTGGTAATCTCCCACGGTTCCTGCCTGGATTGCCCCAACCACAGTCATCGCTCCACTACAGAAGAGCAAGGAAGCATTGAGAAAACCCAAGGCAAAATTCCTGGCGCTCTCTGCGTTTCCCTCTCCTCTTCTGAGCCGCTTCTCCATCCAGGTACCGAATGCCATGACCCCATCCTCAATCTTCAATGCATAGCCTATGAAGCCTCCAATCACCACGGAGAAGAGCAGAATCAAAAAGGATCCGGTCTGCATTGCCATAGAGAAGCCAATGACCAAGGTAATCAAACCGGAGGAGGTAAAGACAACCTCCTGATAGGAGGCTTTCAGCCGATGTTTCAAAAACAATCCAATAAAGGAACCGATAACAACCATCAAGGCATTGAAGTAGGTGGCAATCATAATGGGTTGGAGTATAATACGATTACCAAACTCTCTCAAGGATGAACCATGCAGAATTTAATCCTGGCCGCAGGTCTTGGCATAAGAAGCAAGGGAAAGAAGCTACTCCTTCCCTATCAAGGAACAACCATCGTCGCCCACGCAGTCGAACAATCACTGCTTGCAGGACTAAGGACTGTACTGGTTACCGGCTATCGTGCAAAAGAGGTCACCCAGTCAGTTTCCCATCTTGCCTGCCCGCTTCTCCATGTAATCTACAACGAGCACTATCGCAAAGGCCAAGGAAGCTCCACCATCTGTGGAGCCTCCTATCTGAGCGAAGACAGCTACTTTTTCATCTCTCTGGCTGATATGCCACTGATAAAGAGCCACCACTATCAGTTCCTTGGAGAACATGCAACGGAGCCCGTAATACGGCCTTCCTACCGGGGAAAACTGGGACACCCCGTCCTGCTCGACCCAAGTTTTCTACCCATCATCAGAAACCAGAGGAACTCATTCACCATGCGAGGGCTATTGAAGGAGTACCCACTCAAGGCAATTCCGGTAGACGATGAAGCGTATATCACTGACATCGACACCCTCGAGGCCTATCACCGATTGACTGCGTCTAGTCAACCTTGCGGGCAACCACCTCACCAGATTGAAGGGTAAGGTGAATCCTCGATCCAGGGCTGAAATCACCGCTGAGTAGCTGTACAGAAAGTGGATTCTCAACAAATCGTTGCACCGCTCGCTTGATCGGTCTTGCACCGAAGACAGGGTCATAGCCTTCCTTATACAGGAGAGAGAGCACCTCATCATCCCAGGATAGGAAGAACCCACGCTTTTGCAGACGCTTCTGCAACTGTTCAAGCTGGAGAATGACAATCCTACGAATCTGCTCTTCTCCCAATCGCTCAAAGATGATGATCTCATCAAGACGATTGATGAACTCGGGCTTGAATGCCTGATGGATGATATCGCTGACCATACGGGAACCTTCCTCATGGCTGGCAGCACTCAGCAGTTGTTGGCTTCCCAGGTTGCTGGTCATGATAATGACCGTATTGGTGAAGTCAACGACTCGTCCTTGTCCATCAGTGAGCCTTCCATCATCAAGCAATTGCAACAATACGTTGAACACATCAGGATGGGCCTTCTCTATCTCATCGAAGAGGATGACGGAGTAGGGACGCCTTCGCACCACCTCGGTGAGTTGCCCTCCTTGGTCGTATCCGACATACCCAGGAGGAGCTCCGATCAGTCGGCTGACTGAGAACTTCTCCATATACTCACTCATATCAATACGGGTCAGTGCCTTCTCGTCATCAAAGAGGAACTGGGCGAGTACCTTGGCAAGCAACGTCTTCCCCACCCCGGTAGGTCCGGCAAACAGGAAACTTCCAAGGGGTTTTCGCTCATCAGCGATACCAGCCTTGTTCCTCCTGATGGCATTGCTCAGCGCCTCTATGGCGTGTTTCTGCCCTACAACCTGCTCAGAGAGAGTCTGCTCGAGATGCAAGTATTTCTGTAGCTCGCTCTCCTTCATTTTCGCGACAGGGACTCCAGTCCAGTTGCTGACGATGCGGGCAATGTCATCCTCACTGACCTCCTCCCTGATCATTTGCTTTCCTTCTATCTGCACTGATGCAAGAAGGGAGGTCATCTCCTCAATCTGCTTGAGCAACTCAGGAATTTCCCCATGCTTGATCTGAGCTGCCTTTGCAAGGTCTCCCTCTCGTTCAGCACGTTGTTCCTCATTCCTCAAAGTCTCCAGCTTAGATTTCTGCTCCCTCAGTTTTGCAATTGAGTTTCTCTCATTGCCCCACTGCAGGTGCATGGCGTCCCGCCTTCCCTGCAGATCACTCAGTTCACGCTCCAGTTTTTCTAGGCGTTCTTTGCTTGCCTTGTCACTCTCTCTTGAAAGTGCCTGCTTCTCAATATTCAGCTGGAGGATTTTCCGCTCAATCTGGTCCAACTCCTCGGGCTGGCTTTCAATCTCCATTTTAAGCTGGCTTGCAGCTTCATCCACCAAATCGATTGCCTTATCAGGAAGAAACCGGTTGGTGATGTAGCGATTACTCAGTGTGGCTGCAGCGACAAGGGCTTCATCCTTGATGCGAACGCCATGATGGACCTCATAGCGCTCCTTGAGGCCGCGAAGGATTGCGATGGTAGACTCTACTGAAGGCTCCTTTGTGAAGACCGGCTGGAATCGCCGCTCCAATGCCTTATCTGGTTCAATGTACTTGCGGTACTCATCCAGTGTGGTCGCCCCAATTGCATGCAACTCGCCACGGCTGAGTGCCGGTTTTATCAAGTTTGAAGCATCGGTAGAACCTTCACTGGCGCCTGCTCCAACAATCGTGTGCAACTCATCGATGAAGAGAATGATCCTCCCCTCGCTGGCTGAGACCTCCTTCACCACTGCCTTGAGGCGCTCTTCGAACTCCCCCCTGAACTTTGCTCCAGCGACAAGAGCGCCCAAGTCCAAACTGAGAATCTGTTTGTCCCTGAGAGACTCAGGAACATCCTCGGAGGCAATACGCAAAGCAAGCCCTTCTACAATTGCTGTTTTTCCTACCCCAGGTTCCCCGATAAGCACCGGATTGTTCTTGGTCCTTCTAGAAAGTACCTGCATCACACGCCTGATCTCCTCATCCCGTCCTATGACGGGATCAAGTTTGCCCTGATGAGCAAGACTGGTCATATCCTTGCAGTACTTCTCCAGTGCCTGATATCTGCTCTCTGGATCCTCGCTCTGGATCGTTTGGTTTCCCCTGATGGTCTGCAAGGCCTGCATCAAGGAGTCTTTTGTTACTCCAAGGGATTTTAGTGCCTTGCTTGCCTCAGAAGCATCTTCCAATACTGCAAGCAGAAAGTGCTCTGCACTCAGGTACTGGTCCTTGAAGTCTGAGGCAATCTTGTCAGCAGTATACAGTTGGTTCCCCAACTGTGCAGACAGTGAACGCTGGGCATTGCCACCATATGCCTTGGGAAGCTTGTTCACCAAAGCTTCCAGTCTTTCGCTTACCATGGCAGGGGGGACCCCCAACCGTTCAAAGAGTGGGGAAAGCAATCCCTCCTTCTGATTGAGCAGCGCCAGTAGTACGTGTTCTGTGGTAATTTCTGCGTTGCCATGTTCATTGGCGAGCATATCGGCATCGCCGATGGCCTGACGCAGCTTGATTGTCATTTTCTCTATATTCATGGATACTCCTCACCTCTGGGTATGAAGCAACCGACCCAGGTAGGGCCTTCTCCTGTACAGATACAAATATAGTGAGGAATAATGGTATCGGCTAGGCTCTGTAGAAATCGAGGTAGGTACTTACCAACTGTTTGGACAGCTGCATATCAAAGGTATCCAAGAAAGCAACCTGGAAGCAGGATGATTCCAGCAACATCAACAGATGGTCTGCCACACGATTGACATCACAGTCAACGATATGGCCCTCCTTGATCCCCTTACGAAGCAGCCGCTTGAAGAGAATGGTAAGCTTAGCGGTTCTCCTGAGAATTATCTCATTGAAATCCCGTCCCTCTTTCTTCATCTGAAGCATGACATCCACCAAGCTGGTCAGTTCACCTTCATGCTCACTTGCTGTCTGCATGATATCGAGGCAGATGGTGGTTATCCTGCTTACCAGATCCTGTTCAGTAGACCAGGCATAGGCGGCATACTTGTTGAACATGCGTCCAGTAACAAGTTTTACTGCATAGTAGTAGATCTCTTCCTTGTCCTTGAAGTACTGGTAGATGGTGGGCCGGGATATTCCACATTCGGTGGCTATGAGAGAGAGGTTGGAATCACGATAGCCTTCTCGAGCAAAGACTTTCAGTGCTGTTTGGAGAATCTTCTCCTTTCTCTCTTCATGGTCAATCTTTTTCGGCATGGGTCCCACTCTCCTACTATTGGTAGAAATTTCTTGTTAAGATACAATATACCATTATACTGTAAAAAACACTAGAATCCATGTGGAGTTTCATTATGCTTTTCCTCTTCTTCCTCCTGCCTCTTGGTATTTTTCTTCTGGTTCTGGTATCTCGGACTGCTTTCTTGCGTACAAGGAGTACGACAAATGAAGATCCAAAGAGGGTCTCTCCAGATGAAAGGATGGAGTCGATACTTCTGGATGCTATCGCATGCAAGACAGTTTCCCACACCGCTACAGAAGCCACAGACTGGAAGGAATTCGCTCATCTTGCAACAGTGCTTCAGAAGTCATTCCCACATTGCGAAACAAAGCGAATAAGAGACCAGGAGATCGGTCCCTATAATCTTGTCTATCGATTCCCAGGGGAGAACACCAAACAGGAGCCGGCATTACTGACGGCGCATCTGGATGTGGTTGGAGCAACCGAGCAGCAGTGGAGTCACCCCCCGTTTAAAGGCACCCTGGATTCCACCTACCTCTACGGAAGAGGCAGCTTCGACTGCAAGCTCCAGGTTATCTCCATTCTCTCTGCCTTTGAAGCACTCCTGGAACAGAACCAACAACCCAAAACCACTTGGTATGTAGCATTCGGCTGTGACGAGGAGAGCAATGGCAGTGAGGAGGGAGCGTCTAAAATTTCCCGATACTTCAAGAACCAAGGATTGCACTTCAAGTTTGTCCTGGATGAGGGAGGCGTGGTCAGCCAAAAATACATCAAGGGTTTTGAGCAGAGCATAGCGGTCGTTGGAGTTGCGGAGAAAGGATACCTGGACCTTGAGCTTGCCTCTGAGCGAATTGCGGGCCACTCATCCACACCTGCATTCCCAACTGCTTTGGGAAATCTCGGCAGGGCAATCCACCGATTGGAAAGACACCAGATGCCTGCGCGGTTGACTCCGCCTGTCAAGCAGATGTTGGTACGGTTGGGAAAAGAAGGGCCATTTTTCTACAGCCTCTTATTCTTGAATCTTTGGCTGACGGGAGGACTTCTGAAGTGGATTTTCTCCAAGCAAGCAACCCTCAATGCAGCCATACGGACCACAGTTGTTCCCACCGTCATCAGCGCAAGCGAAAAGAGCAATGTCATCGCTAAAAAGGCAACAGCACAGGTGAATATCAGACTGCTCAACGGGGATACGGAAGAGCGAGTAGCAACTTGGGTAAAGAACACCATAAAGGATCCTTCCATCTCCATCAGGACGTTGCGGTTCACACCTCCTTCCAAGGTAAGCAGCAGTGAGGGAAAAGCCTTTTCATTCCTCTGTAGTGCCATCAAACATATCTTTCCTGAAGCCATTGCAACGCCATATCTGATGATGGGGGCAACCGACGCACGAAAGTATCAGGAGTTGAGTGACTGTATCTACCGTTTCACCCCAGCAAGGATGGAACGGAGCGAGGTCGATAGAATGCACGCTCCTGACGAGCGGATCAGCAGGGAGAATATTGTTCTCGCGAAACGGTTCTACCACCACCTGATCACCAACTGGTAGACATGCATAGGCCCCGCTTCTCGCGGGGCCTTGCATGTACAGGATGGTTGATTCACCTATTATTTGATTTTTACTTCGATTGCCTTCGGTTTAGCAACTTCTTTCTTGGGGAGTGTCAAGGTAAGGATACCATCGGCAAACTCACCTGAAATCTTCTCCTCATCCACATCCTCAGGCAATGAGAACGATCGCTCAAAACTCTGGACGCAGCGCTCTGAGACTAGGTTTCTCTTGTCCTTCTCTTCCTTCTTGCTCTCCTTTGTGGAGCTCAGTTTCAGCACATGCTTCTCGATGTTCACTTTCACTTCCTTCTGCTTGTACCCAGGAAGTTCTGCCTCCACGATGTAGGCATCATCATTCTCGGTGATGTCTACAGCCGGGAATCTTGAGGAGTACATTCCCCAATCACTGAGCATGTCGTTAAACAGCGAGTCAAAGGCTGATACTACTGGTGAATCGTAGTTCCTTCTTGTTGATAGATATTTCATAGTACACCTCCGTGTTCTGTATTTGCTTCATTCGACCCTTTCGGGATTCATTAATACATATGCAAGAGGTATGCCAAGTTTCTACAGTAACCCTGTAAACCTATTTAATTCCTTTTATTATATTCAATTATATTACTTTCTCAATTTTATACATATTCGTATGGAGACACGGACAACGTCTCTTTTGGGTCAGCTCGACACCCATAAAACAATTAAGAATTGTATATTTGGTTCATTTTGACACAGCAAAGACTATTTTGACCCATATTACTGGCCAGTTCTGCCCAAACACGAGAAAACGCAGCAATTTTCAGGAAAACTGCTGCGTCTCAGAGAAGATATACTCATTAGGAGAGATCGACCAGTGTAGCTACCATGACAGCCTTGATGGTATGCATGCGGTTTTCCGCCTCGTCAAACACAACAGAGTGTTTGCTGCGGAATACCTCATCGGTAACTTCCAGTTCAGTGAGCCCAAACTGCTCATGAATCTGCTGTGCAACACTGGTGTTTAGATCATGGAACGAGGGTAGACAGTGCTCAAACAGCACCTGTTTGTTTCCCGAGGCTTTAAGGAGATCCATTGTCACCTGGTAGTCCTTCAGGAGCGCAATCCTGTTCGCCGTCTGGTCTTCCTCCCCCATGGAGACCCATACATCGGTATAAATTACATCCACCCCTTGCACTGCCTCTACGGGATCGGTGGTTGCCCAAAGCTTTGCTCCACTTTCCTTGGCGTCAGGAGCCAGCTCATCAAGCAACTGTTGGGAGGGAAACAGCTCTTTTGGTGCAGCAATGCGGTATTCCATTCCCAATTTTGCAGCACCGATCATGAGGGCATTGGAGACATTGTTCCTACCATCCCCGATATAGGCAAATTTCAAATCTTTGGGGGCCTTCTTGGTGTGCTCCATAGCGGTCAGAACATCCGCCAGCACCTGGGTGGGATGATCATCATCGGTCAGCCCATTCCACACAGGTACACCACTATAGTGTGCAATGTCACGAATGACTTGGGGAGAAAAGCCCCGATACTGGATTCCGTCGTACATCCGACCCAATACTTTCGCGGTATCCTCAATGGACTCTTTTTTCCCCATCTGGCTGTTGGTGAGAAAGGTTACCGATGCACCTTCATCAAAAGCTGCAACCTCGAAAGAGCAACGGGTACGGGTGGAGCTCTTGTCAAAGATCAAGACAATGTTCTTTCCCTCAAGCAGTTTTCCCTGCAACTTCCCTGGATAGGTGTTTCCTTTTTTCTTTGCCTTCAAGTCAGCTGAAAGCTGGAGAAGATCCAAAATCTCCTGTCCTGTATAATCCTTGAGGGTCAAAAAACTGCGTCCTTTCATTGATGTCATGCTCAGCCTCCATCCTTAGTATAGGAATCGTACATATTTATGCATAATTTGTCAAGTTTTTCTGTATTATTATTCAATAATGCTAAATATATTGCATATCTATGCAAAAAATGACCTCCCAGCACGGTACTGGGAGGAAGTATGTAAATCAGATTCACTTATTCGGTAACAAGCACAACCTCACCATTTGGATAGCGTTCTGAAACGTAGTCAGTAATCTTATTGCTGCGAAGTGCTTCAACCAAGGCAACAATGGCCTTGTCATTCTCTCTGCCTTCCTTGACAGCAATGACATTCACGTAGGGGCTATCAGCACCTTCAACAAGCAGCCCATCCCTGGTTGCAATCAAACCTGCTGGGATGGCGTAGTTGCCATTGATGATGGCAGCATCGACATCAGAGAGGACGCGGGGAAGACTGGCAGCCTCGATCTCACGGAATGAGAGGTTCTTCGGATTATCGGCAATATCCAGGGGAGTTGCCTCAAGCCCAGCCTCAGAGGCAAGGGTCAAAAGACCTGCACTCTGGAGCAACAACAACGCTCTACCCTCATTGGTAGGATCGTTGGGGATGGCGATGCTTGCACCCTTAGGAAGATCAGCGATTGAATCATACTGCTCTGAGTACAGGGCAAATGGCTCCACGTGAATGCCTCCGGCATTAACCAAGTGATATCCTCTTTCCTTGTTGAAGGACTCAAGATAGGGGATATGCTGGAAGAAATTTGCATCCAGCTCTCCGCTCTCCAAGGCCTCATTGGGAGTTACATAGTCGGTGAACTCCTGAATCTTGAGGGTAATTCCCTGATCAGCCAAATCCTCAACCACCAACTCGAGGAAAGCAGCATGGGGTTCTGGGGTGGCTCCGACTACCAAGGTATTGGAATCGGCCTCTTCTTTGGTGCCTGCTGCGAACAATGAAAGGGCAAGCAACAACACAAGTGAAACACTTAAAATCTTTTTCATGAACAACATCTCCTTCTCTCGCCTTTATATGAGAGGTACATAGTGACAATAATATGGGATCAACGCCGTGCTAGCAGCTTGGCACTAATCTTGTTTCCGATCACCTGGATCACCTCAACGAGGACCAGGATGACGACAACGGCTACTACCATGATGTCGCCTCGGAACCGTTGGTATCCGTACCGGATAGCCAAATCCCCCAATCCTCCCCCACCGATTGCTCCAGCCATGGCCGAGTAACCGATGAGATTGATGATGGTCAAGGTAACTCCACTGACCAAGGAAGGGAGAGCTTCTGGTATCAACACCTTTCGTACAATTTGAAAGTTGGTGGAACCCATAGCACGGGCGGCCTGAACGACCCCCGGATCCACCTCCTTCAGTGCGGTCTCAATGACTCGAGCCACAAACGGTGCTGCCGCAATGGACAGCGGTACGATGGTTGCGGTGGTACCAATACTGGTTCCGATCAACAACCGTGACAAGGGAAACAAGAGAATCATCAGGATAATGAAGGGAAAAGAACGCAGGACATTTACGATTCTTCCCAGGACATTATTCAGGACAGGGTGAGGGATAATTCCTCCCTGATCCTCAGGAGAGGTGGCAGAGAGCAAGATGCCAAGAGGCAGACCAAGAATGAGAGAGAAGAGTGTGGAGAAAAAGACCATACTCAGCGTCTCCATGGTTGCTCCAAATACCAGTGTCCATAGTTTGCTCATACACTCTCCTCCTCTTCAACGACCACACCCATCTGAGAGAGGGAATCTATGGCTTTCTTTCGAGTCTGATCATCCCCGCTAATATCGACGATCATTGTCCCAATTTCTGTATCACCGACTTTCTGAACACCCCCGGCACGGATATTGAAGTCAACTGCCAGCTCTCTGCTGATCTTGCTCAGTATTGGTTGGTCAGTGGTACCACCACGGAAGCGCAAGGTATAGGCACCACTCTTCTTGGACCACTGTACCATCTTATCCCCTGCTTCACTGGCTTCATCCACTCCTACCAGGTGCGAGAGAAAATCCTTGGTCACCTCACTGGTTGGATTGGCAAAGATATCTGTTACCAGACCCTGTTCGACTACAACTCCATCATTGAGCACCGCTACCTGGTCACATGCATCTCGGACCACTTCCATTTGGTGGGTGATCATGACTACGGTGAGACTCATCTTACGCTGTATTTCCTTGAGTAATGCAAGAATTGAATGGGTAGTTTGAGGATCAAGGGCACTGGTTGCCTCATCACAGAAGAGAATATCAGGATTACAGGCAAGAGCCCTTGCAATCGCCACTCGTTGTTTCTGTCCTCCGCTGAGCGTACTGATGGGGGCCTTGCCTCGTCCCTGCAACCCTACCAAGGATAAAAGCGTCACAACACGACTTTCAATTTCCTGTTTTGGGGTACCGGTGATTTCCAAGGGATAGGCAATATTCTGCTCAGCATTACGACTGGAGAAGAGATTGAAGTTTTGAAAGATCATTCCGACCCTTCTTCTTCTCTCTATAAGTGAATGCTTTTCGAGATTGTCGACCCTAACCTCATCAAAATAGACTTCTCCATCATCTGGGCGTTCGAGTAAACTGATAAGACGAACCAATGTGGATTTGCCTGCACCACTTTTTCCGATTATTCCATAGATGGTATTGGAAGGAATATCGAGGCTTATTCCATTAACCGCATGCAAATCTCCATACGTTCGTTTTAGATTGTTCAGCTTAATTTGCATACTTATACCCTCAATATTCATTTTGTTACATGAATTGGTACCATCATAGTAAAAAGGAGGGGTACTGACAAGAGCACTGGCAAGGATTCACCTACAAATCCTAGTCAGCCACTAGCACTTAGCAAAACACCAAGGACTTTTATACGAGAAAAGGACGCATTTGCGTCCTCTCCTCTATCTATGTTAGAAACCGGATATCCGGTTGTAAGCAAAAAAGGGGCCCGGCGGCTACCTACTCTCCCACGGCTAACCGTAGTACCATCGGCGTGAGGGTGCTTAACTTCCGTGTTCGGGATGGGAACGGGTGTGTCCACCCTGCTGTGGCCACCGGGC
>JBFWKK010000057.1:0-16463 GCA_050252715.1 Sphaerochaeta sp.
AGCCGTGAACGCAGTGATGCACGTAAGTATCCTGCCATCGATCCGCTTACCTCTTGGTCCAAGTACGAGGGGATTATCAAGCAGGAGAAGGTTGCCTACGCCCGTCATATCCTCAGCCGAGGAAATGAGGTCAACCAGATGATGAAGGTTGTTGGTGAGGAAGGAACCTCAGTAGCCGATTACATAACCTACCAGAAGAGTGAACTGATTGATGCCTTCTATCTCCAGCAGAACTCCTTCGATCCGGTTGATGCATCGGTTCCGCCTGAAAGGCAGAAGCATGCCTTCAATGTATTGTTCAAGGTGCTCGCCAGTGAGTTTGATCTTGAGGACAAAAAACATGTACGTTCCTTCTTCAATACGATTCGTCAGAAGTTCCTCGATTGGAACAATGTTGAGTCGAACAGCGAACGTTACAAACAGATAGAAGGGGAGATTGAAGAGCTGTACCAGGGAAAGCAACGCTCTATTGACCCTGATGCCGAGCAGTTGATCTAAGGGGTGCCAGATGCAGAAAGTATATTCAAAAATTGAATCTATTGTAGGAAACGTCATAACCGTACGTGCACGTGGGGTACGTAACAGTGAGCTAGCGATTGTTACCTCTGAAGGTGAACAGAGCTATGCCAATGTCATCAAGCTGGATGACGATTTGGTTTCACTACAGGTTTTCAGCGGTGCACAGGGTATATCCACCGGCGACCAGGTCAGGTTCCTGGGTGTGCCGATGCGTGTTTCCTATACAGAGAACCTCTTGGGGCGTGTCTTTGACGGTACCGGCAGCCCTCGTGACAAGGGACCGGATTTGACTGACAACATGATTGATATCGGCGGACCTGCAGTCAATCCTGCAAAGCGAATCATTCCACGCAATATGATCAGAACCGGTATCCCGATGATTGATGTGTTCAATACCTTGGTTGAGAGTCAGAAGCTCCCTATTTTCAGTGTCAGTGGTGAACCGTACAATCCCCTGCTTGCAAGAATTGCCATGCAGGCAGAGGTTGACCTCATTGTCCTGGGAGGCATGGGACTCAAGTATGATGACTATCTCTTCTTCAAGGATACCTTGGAAAACAGTGGCGCTATGAGTAGGACCATCATGTTCATCCACACAGCAAGTGATCCGACCGTTGAGTGTATGCTTGTTCCTGACATGGCACTTGCCGTAGCCGAGCGTTTTGCCCAGGATGGAAAGAAAGTGCTGGTACTGCTAACTGATATGACCAACTTTGCTGATGCCATGAAGGAGATGGCCATTACCATGGACCAGGTTCCTTCAAACAGAGGCTATCCAGGAGACCTCTATAGTTCCCTTGCAAGCCGCTATGAGAAGGCAGTCGACTTTGAAGGAGCTGGATCAGTTACCATTTTGGCAGTAACCACCATGCCTGGTGATGACGTTACACACCCTGTTCCAGACAATACCGGGTATATCACTGAAGGTCAGTACTACCTCAAGGGTGGAAGGATTGAACCTTTCGGTTCCTTGAGCCGTCTCAAGCAGCAGGTCAACAAGGATACCCGAGATGACCATAGGGCACTGATGGATGGCATGATCAAACTCTATGCCTCCTACAAGGAATCACTTGAGAAGAAGTCCATGGGCTTCATGATGACCGAGTGGGATGAGAAACTTCTCAAGTACGGCAGGTTGTTTGAGAGCAAGCTGATGGACTTGCGCGTCAATATTCCCTTGGAAGGTGCCTTGGATTTGGGTTGGGAGATTCTTAGTGACTGTTTTGAGCCGAATGAGACCGGCCTTAAGAGTGACTTGATCATGAGCCGTTGGCCCAAGAAGTTGAACGACTAAGGAGACGAGATGGCCGTCAAACTGACCAAGAACGAACAGAAACTGCAGAAGGACAGATTGAAGCAATACCAGCGGTATCTGCCAACCCTGCAACTGAAAAAACAGCAGTTGCAGATGGTTATCAGGCAGATTGAGGCTGAAGTTGTTTCCTTGAAGAAAAAGCAGGAAGCTCTCGTTCAGGACATGCAGACGTGGATAGCAGTGTATCATGAAAACACCGCATTCAGATCTGACCTACAGATTGAAAATTTGATCAAGATTGACAAGGTGGTTCGCACCAAAGGCAATATTGCCGGTGTAACCATTCCTGTTTTCAAGGAACTGACATTTGTTCCCATCTCCTACAACCTTGCCGATTATCCTCTGTGGGTGGACAAGGGTTTGGAGAGCTTACGCGACCTGGCACGGTATGATGCCTTGATAGCTACCCTTGAGCAACAGGTCAGACTATTGGAACGAGAGTTGAGAACCACAAGTCAACGGGTAAATCTCTTTGAGAAGGTAAAGATACCGGAAGCAAAGGAGAATATCCGACGAATTGCCATCTACTTGGGAGACCAGCAGACCGCTGCGGTTGTCCGTGGTAAGATTGCAAAGAAGAAGCTGGTGCAGGGGGCATGAGATGATTGTACCGATGAAAAAGGCCTATATTGTTGTCCAGGCATATAACGGTCGTTCTATGCTCAGGGAACTTAGGAAAGCCGGTCTGCTCCATATTACCTCTGAACAGGTCCAGACACAGAAGATTGAGCAACTACAGAAGCAACATGACCAGATATCAGCCTTGCGTAGCCTGATTCTTGATCTTCAGGACTCCAAACTTCCTGCAAAGCAGGAATCTGTTTCACAAGAGGTTTTCTACGAGTTGCTGGAGCGCTATCAAGGGCTTCAGGAAATGAAGAAGCAACTCGAGGAAGAGATCAAGGCTGATTCAACTTCCATTGAATCACTATCCGCTTGGGGTGATTTCGATCCTGATGAGGTGCGAGAACTTGCCCAGATGGGCGTTCGCTTGTACTTCTATACCCTTTCCAAAAAGGATTTGCAGAAGATTGATCCTTCGGTGCAATACCTCAATCTTGCTCCTGTTGGCTCTCAGATGGCCATTGCAACCGTAGGCAAGGAGCTTGCTTTTGACATTCCTGCAAAACCCTTTATCATGCAAGAGCATAGTCTTGGCTATCTGCAAAAGCGGAAAGCCTCCGATACAAAGCGCCTTGAAGAGGTACTTGACTCCTTGAAGAAAGGAGGATCCTATCTGGATGCATTCTCACTCCAGCTGAAAAAACTGGAGATGGCGATACAATTTGAACGTGTCGGTGAACAGATGGAGAAAGGGGATGACCTTGCTTGGATTTCGGGATATCTGCCGCAAACCAAGACCTCTGACTTTACCAAGCTTGCCAAGGAGAAAGGTTGGGCATTCCAGTTGGACGATCCAGGAGAGGAGGACAATCCACCAACCTTGGTGAAATATCCCAAGGGGGTGGGAATTATCAAGCCGGTGTTCGATATTCTTGGCACAGTACCGGGATATCATGAGAATGATGTAAGCACTTGGTTTCTGCTCTTCTTCACACTCTTTTTTGCCATGATCATCGGTGATGCCGGATATGGACTTATTTTCCTGGCAGCGGCAGTGCTCATGCATGCAAAGGCAAAGAAGGCGAACACCATGGTGATGCTTGTCTATGTTTTGAGCATAGCAACAGTTATCTGGGGTT
Source organism: Sphaerochaeta sp. (assembly GCA_050252715.1). Classification (GTDB taxonomy): domain Bacteria; phylum Spirochaetota; class Spirochaetia; order Sphaerochaetales; family Sphaerochaetaceae; genus Sphaerochaeta. The sequence goes on from JBFWKK010000057.1 coordinate 3,538, forward strand.
CCTTGACAGGTACTTGGTTTGGTTCGAAAGAAATTCTGGTTGCTGTTCCTTTCTTGCAGAAGCTTGTCATCCCGTCAATTTCCAACTATCCAGAGCTCTTTGGATTGAGTGCAACCACTGCGCAGAATACGGTAATGAAGTTTTGTTTCATTATCGGCACAGTACAGCTGAGTTTGGCCTGTATCCTGAATGTAATCCACAAGATTCCCAAGAAGGATCTGAGCTTGATTGCAGATATCGGCTGGTTGCTCGATATTCTTGCTCTCTACTTCGTTGTCTTGCAGTTGGTGATAGGGGAGACAGTAAACCTTGCTTATGTTGCCTCCGTGGTAGGCATTGGCTTTGTGTTGGTTGTTCTATTCGGTTCCCAGGGGCCTGGTATCAGCTTTAAAAAGGGACTGGCTAGTGGATTGGGTGGTTTCTTTACCACATTCCTCAATACCATCAGTGCCTTTTCAAATATTATGAGTTATATCCGTCTGTTCGCAGTCGGGATGGCATCGGTAGCTATCGCACAGAGTTTCAACAGCATGGCTGGTGGAATGCTCAGTGGATTTGCGATGGTTGCTGGAATTCTTGTCTTGGTCATTGGACACTCCTTGAACATCGTCATGGGATTGTTGAGTGTCGTGGTACATGGGGTTCGCCTCAATCTATTGGAGTTTTCCGGTCAACTTGGCATGGAGTGGACTGGGATTGCATATGAACCGTTTGCACAAACGGTAGAAGAAAACTGATCGTTGTTTGGTAACAACTAAGGAGAAACACATGGGAAACTTGGAATTTATTGGATTGGCATGTGCATTGGCTCTTTCGGCTCTTGGATCCGGACTTGGTTCTGGTGCAGCTGCCCAGGCAGCAGTTGGTGGATGGAAGAAGTGCTACGCCAACGGGAAACCTGCTCCGTTCATCATGGTCGCATTTGCTGGTGCTCCGCTTACCCAGACCATTTACGGATTCCTCTTGATGAACTTCATTGCCTCTGCAATTGAAGCTGGTGCATCCGCCTCCTTGGCTTTGGGTGTTGGCATCTTCGGAGGGGCAGCCATTGGTCTTTCAGCTTGGATGCAGGGTAAAACCGCTGCTTGTGCTTGTGATGCACTTGCTGAAACAGGAAAGGGTACTGCAAACTACTTCATCGTCATCGGTATTGTAGAAACAGTAGCACTCTTTACTTTGGTCTTCAGTTTGCTTGCCTTGCAATAAGCAATTTACCGAACAACGGTTCACAATACAGACGGACATCCAACATGGGTGTCCGTTTTCTTTGCTCTTTAAGGCCAACTAAATTGGTTTAATTGCTTGAAGTACACCGTATTTATGGTTAAAACATATAAGCGTATCTCTCGGTGCTTGTTGCTTTGTAAAATTCCTTGCAAATTAATGTAATTCATTATAGATAGTAAGATAATGAAGTGCTTATAAAATTATGCACTCTCTGTATTGACTTCTGGTGGAACAGTACTATACTAACACCATTAGGACCAATAATATTGGAATGAATATTCCAATTAACACGTAATGAACAATATTTATGGTGTTCATTAAAAAAGGAGTGTGTTATGAAACGGATTTTGTTGTTCTTGGTACTGATCACCTGTATGATCGGTATGGTCTTTGCTGCCGGAGATAAGGAAGAATCTGCAGTCGCATCAGATAGCACTGAGTTGACATTCTGGACATTCCAGGATATCCATATGCAGTTCTATGAAGATATGGCTGAACTTTGGAATACGCAAAACCCTGACAGGAAGATTGACTTCAAAGGTGAAGTGCTTCCCTATGAGGATATGCATACCAAATTGTTGGTCTCCCTGCAGGCCGGAACTGGGGCTCCAGACATGGTTGACATTGAAATTGCAAAATATCCCAATTTCTTGAAGGGAAACATCCAGCTTGCACCGCTGAATGATGTAATCGATCCAATTCGCGACAAATTTGTAACAGCTCGTCTCGACATCTACAGCAAAGATGGAAAAAATTATGGATTGCCATTCCATGTTGGTGCATCTGTCATTTATTACAATATGGATATCCTGAATGCAGCTGGTGTTGATCCCTACGAAATTGAGACTTGGGATGACTACATGCAGGCAGGAAAAATTGTAAAGCAGAAGACCGGAAAACCAATGACAACCGTTGAGGTAACCGAGCAATGGTCATTCTGGCCGCTAATTGCACAGCAGGGATCTGACTTCTTGGATGCAGAGGGTAAGGTGATTCTCGACAACGCAACCAATGTCAAGACACTGCAATTCTTGAAAGACCTCTTGAATAGTGGTGTTGCAGTAGCAACTCCTGGTGGATTCCACCACGCTGAAGAGTACTATGGCTTCATGAATGATGGTGGTGCTGCTTCTATCTGGATGCCAATGTGGTACATGGGTAGATTTACCGACTATATGCCGGACTTATCTGGTAAGATCTTGATCCTGCCGATGCCCAAGTGGACTTCAGATGGCATGCGTTCTGCCGGAATGGGTGGAACCGGTACCTCTGTAACCAATCAGGCAAAGGATATTGAACTGGCAAAGGACTTCCTCATGTTTGCTAAAGGATCAGAGGAAGGAAACTTGAAGATTTGGGAAGACCTCGGATTTGATCCTCCCCGTTGGGATGTCTGGGACAATCCTCGGATGAATGCTTCAAATAAGTACACTGAGTATTTCCTCAATGAAGATATCTTCGGTATGCTGTTGGATATCAAGGATGAGATCAACAGTGTCAGCATCAAGGAAAAACTTCCTGCGGTAATCGATCGCTTGAAGTCAACAGTTATGATCCAGGCATTGCAGCAGCAGAACAAGAGTCCTGCTGAGGCATTGAAGGAAGCTGCGGATCTCGCACGCTAACGCATGCAGAATAGGGATACGCCAGAGATGGCGTATCCTTATACACGTACTACAAACAGGAGGTGTGGATGAAGAGCAAACAATCTTTGGGGTCTCAGAAGGTAGCCCCATATGTCTTCATTTTTCCATTTATCGCATCCTTCCTTATTTTCTATCTCTATCCTATCATCAGTACAATCATTATGGGATTTCAACAGGTATACCCGGGACAGGTTACCTTTATCGGACTGGAAAATTATCGGAAATTGTATAACCCGGAATTCAAGGTTGCCCTCAAGAATAGTTTCCGCTATACCGTATACACAATTGCATTGCTCATACCGCTTCCCTTGCTGCTCTCTGTATGGCTCAATTCAGGGAACCGTACCATGAACACTGTATACCGATCCATTCTGTATATTCCCAGTCTGGTCTCCATTGTAGTTGCAGGAACCATCATGCGTCTTTTGTTCGCCTCCAGCGATAAAAGCATCGTAAACACCTTGGCAATCGCATTTGGTTCTGAACCAAGGCAGTGGTTGCTGGCCGGTCCTACCCAAGCAATGATCCTCCTGCTCGTTCTTGCGCTCTGGCGCTGGGTAGGGGTGAATATCATCTACTTTCTATCAGGGTTGCAGGCAATACCGGATGAACTGTATGAAGCAGCTGACATTGATGGAGCTTCTCCTAGTCAAAAACTCTGGAGAATTACCATCCCTCTTTTGAAAAGTACGACCATTTTTGTCACCACAATCTCCATATTTGGAGGGTTTGCCATGTTCGAGGAGAGTTTCATCCTTTGGGCTGGAAAACCTTCCCCCAACAATGTAGGTCTTACCATTGTAGGACATCTCTACAATAAGGGGTTCCAAGAGGGTGAGATGGGTATGGCAAGTGCAATAGGGATTGTTCTTCTGGTCATTGTCTTCACCTTGAGCATTTCATTTTTGAAACTGTTTGGTTTCTTTGAAACTGAGGGGAGGCGATAATGGGAAGAATATACCACCACACACGACGTTCTGTGATGAAGCATATCCTTCTAATTCTTTTGTGCTTCATCTATCTGTTACCCCTGTATGCACTTATTTTGGCATCCTTTCGTCCAGGCAGGGATCTTCTCAGATATGGGATTACTCTACAAACCCTTATTCCCACTCATTTGGATCTTGCAACATTCAAAGGCCTTTATACAATTCGAGACGGCATTTACTTCACTTGGTTTGGAAATAGTCTGCTTCTGATGGTGCTTCAAGCGGGACTTGCGCTCTTTTTAAGCTCATTTGTTGCCTATGGACTGAGCATATATCGATTTAAAGGAAGAAAAACTGTAACTACGCTGGTAATTTTCCTCATGCTGGTACCCATTCAGATACTGATTCTTCCTCTCTATAAGTTAATGATAACCATCTCTTTGATAGACACTTTCTGGGGAGTATTTCTCCCAATGATTGTTTCTCCTTTTGCCATTTTCTTCTTTCGCCAATATATTGACGGGGTACCTCGTGACCTGATAGATGCAGGACGCGTAGATGGATTGAATGAGTACTCAATCTACTTTAGGATTGTAATTCCCATTATGCCACCAGCCTTCTCAGCCATGGCCATTTTCATGTCCATGCAGAGTTGGAACAACTTCCTCTGGCCACTGATTGTATTGCGTAGTGGAGAAAAATTTACGTTGCCCATTGGTTTGAATACACTGCTCACCCCTTATGGCAGTTCCTACGATCTTTTGATCATCGGAGCGCTTGCAGCAACACTGCCCATAATTATCATATTCATATTCTTCCAACGCTATTTCATCGCCGGTCTTACCAGTGGTGGGGTGAAAGGTTGATATAAACAGGAGATATTCACGTGAAATGTACTGTACACGCATCTAAACACTATGTAATTGGAACAGCTGACAAGCGGTTGTTTAGTTCTTTTGTAGAACAGCTTGGACGCTGTGTTTATGGTGGGATTTATGAGAAGGACCACCAAAGTGCTGATGGGGATGGACTCAGAACTGATGTCATGGAATTGGTCAAGGCACTTGCTGTTCCCATGGTACGATTTCCTGGAGGCAATTATGTTTCAAATCACCGATGGGAAGACTCTGTTGGTCCAGTTGATGAGAGACCGGTTCGCCTTGACCTTGCATGGAAGGCTCTCGATCCAAATGTGTTTGGGATCAAGGAATTCATGAATTGGTGCAGAAAAGTCGGTACAGAACCAATGATGGCGCTCAATCTGGGAACACGCGGCATTGATGCTGCCAAGGACTTGGTTGAATATTGCAACCATCCCGGTGGCACTGCCCTCAGTGAACTGAGGAAACAGCATGGTTCCGATGAACCCTACAACATAAGGATGTGGTGCCTGGGAAACGAGATGGATGGTCCCTGGCAGGTCGGACACAAGACAGCTGAGGAGTATGGACGACTTGCTTCAGAAGTGGGCAAGGCGATCAAGCTCTTCGATCCTAGCTTAGAGCTTGTTGCCTGTGGATCAAGCAATAGCGATATGCCTACCTTTCCACAATGGGAAGAGACCGTACTTGAACATACCTGGGATATTGCAGACTATCTCAGTCTCCATATGTATTTCAGAAATGATGAGGATGATCCGTTGACCTTCCTTGCTGCAAGCAAGCAGATGGATGAATTTATAGAAACAGTCGTGCATGTTTGTGACTACGTACAGGCAAAGAAACGTTCCCATAAGAAGATGTACCTCTCTTTCGATGAATGGAACGTCTGGTTCCACTCCAATGCAAAGGACAAGGAAGAACCAGACTGGAAGGTTGGAAAGCACCTCCTGGAAGATGTGTACACATTCGAGGATGCATTGGTGGTTGGGTGCTTGCTCAATAGCCTGCTCAACCACTGTGACAGGGTGAAAGTTGCCTGTCTCGCGCAATTAGTCAATGTCATTGCCCCAATCATGAGTGAAGATGGGGGACCAGCTTGGGCACAAACCATCTACTGGCCGTTCTATTATGCATCAAAATATGGCAGGGGAGAGGTTCTGGATCTCCGTCTCGATGTTCCAAGCTATACAAATACACGATATGGAGAGGTTCCCTATGTAGATTCTGTACTTGTCTACCATGAACAAGAGCGTGAATTGGACCTGTTCTTGATAAACAGAAATCAGAATGAGGCTGTTGATGTATCTATGGATATTGCTGGTTTCGCTGAATCGCCCAAGTTGATTGAACATATTACTCTCCATCATGAAGATCTGAAGGCTTTCAATGAGAAGGACCATCCACAGCGGGTTATGCCTGAGGTATATACCACTGATGCTGAATCACTTGTTGCTCCAAGACAGTCATGGAATCTTTTCCGTTTTTCACTGACATAAAAAGTGATGTTTAGAACGTTGTGATTGTGGTAGGATAGGCAAAAGAGGTGTCACCATGCTGAAAGAGATTCTCCTTGACTACTCAGACAAAGAAACAATGCTGATTGTTGCCAAAGCAATAGCAAATGAGGCGAGGATCAACATTCTGGAACTGCTTAATGAACGAAGCTTGAGTGTCAATGAGATTGCTGAGCAGCTTATGCTGCCTACTTCAACGGCTGCACTTCATGTCAGTATCCTTGAGAAGGCAGGCCTCTTGATAACAGAATCTCAACCAGGAATACGGGGTTCAATGAAGGTAAGCAGTCGCAGCTGTGACCGGGTACTCATTAAACTCCTTCTCGAGGAACAAGACGCACAGAAGGAAAACTCAGTAGTCTTGAATATGCCGATTGGTAACTACGTTGATTGTGATATTCAACCAACCTGTGGCTTGGTCAGTGAGAAAAGCGCAATCGGCATCTTTGATCAGCCATGTTCTTTCTACTACCCTGAGCGAACCAGTGCACAGTTGCTCTGGTTCTATAAAGGGTACGTGGAATATCGCTTCCCCAATGCGGTAGGCAACCTCGGCAGGCCAAAGAACCTCGACCTCAGTTTTGAGGCCTGCTCCGAAGCTCCCTTCTATCGCAACGATTGGCCAAGTGATATCACCATCTGGATCAATGGCAGAGAGATAGGCACATGGACCAGTCCTGGAGATCTTGGGGGAAGAAAAGGTAAATACAATCCTCCTTGGTGGCCTGACACACTCAATCAGTATGGACTGCTCAACCATTGGATGGTCAATCAGAAGGGAACCTATTTGAACAATGAGTTGATCGGGGATATCTGCATTGATGACTTGCTCCTTAGGGAGTCCTGCTTTATCAGTGTAAAAATCGGCATCAAGGAACAGGCAAGAAATGTAGGGGGGGTAAGCCTCTTCGGGGAACATTTTGGAGATTATCAGCAGAATATTCTGCTCAAGATGGATTATATTCTTCTTTGAAAATCGCTTTCATGGGAGAGCAGCCACTGCTTTGTTTCCAATCCCCCTGCATAGCCAACCAAGGAACCTGTCTTGCCGATGACACGGTGGCAGGGAATGATGATACTGATGGGATTCCTGTTGTTTGCCATGCCTACCGCTCTCACTGCCCTTGGATTGCCTATGGCAATGGCAATATCCTGGTAGGATACCATCTGTCCATAGGAGATGGTCTGCAGGGCATTCCAAACAGATACCTGGAAGGGTGTACCTACTACCTGCAACGGGATGGTAAACACAAATCGTTCACCGGCAAAGTATGCATCCAACTGCTCTTTTGTCTTTTCAAGAATAGGATGATTGGATGTATTTTCTTCACGCTGTAAAGAGAAAGAAATCCCCGTCAAGGCATCCTGATTACTGCTAATCTTGAGGATGCCCACGGGGCTTTCGTAGTTGGTGGTGAAGAGGGTGTTCATACCCTCACAATACTGTTATAGCAGGATTGAGGCAAGCCGATATTATGAGATTACCCGAACCCGCTCGCTACTGGGAAGGTATTCCTTGGTGCCTGCCTCGCTTTGTATGGCCCCAAATGGCATCTGTGCAATGAGCGACCAGGAAGATGGCAGATCAAAGTGTGCAAGTACCTCCTGCTCGATCAAGTTGCCATAGTGCTGCAAGCTGGCTCCCACTCCAAGTTCTGCAAGTACCGTCCATACAGAAAATTGCGCGATACCAGTACCATGGTGACTCCAAAGCGCAAAGTTTTCACTGTACAGGGGCATCTGTTCCTGTAAAGATCTTATGGTTGCCATCTCCTCAAAGAAGAGAATGGTACCGGAAGCTGCCTTGAAACCCGCGATTTTCTCCTCAGTCTGTTTTTTCTGCTCTGCATCCTCGACAAACGTCAAAAGTTTGGAAAGAATAAGATCCCAAAGCCAATCATGATGCTCATCATAGAGGATTACCGCCCTGCTGCTCTGTGAATTGAAAGCAGAAGGGGCTTCACGTATGACCTCAGTCACTGCTTGTTCAAGTGTTTTCTTGAGAACAGGAAGTTCCTTTCCCAAATGATAAATGGTTCTTCTCTTTTTCATGCTATTGATAATGGTAGTATCCATGTGAATATTCTCCTTGCACACAATATAGTTGATATAAATATTTATGTAAAGCCCCCTCTTTGCATTCTTGTAAGATGTTCAATTTGGGTATATTCTAGGCAGACTATGATACACGATACACTTGATCATCTTCATTTCTATGCTGCAACCATAGCCAATCTGGAACAGGTACATGCCTTGCTTGAACCAGGAGCCCAGATTGCAGGAGGGAAGCTGTACTACACGAACAGGGTTACCTCTCCCTTCAATGGTACGTTTCTCATGCACAGCTCAAAGGTATGTGTTCTCCTCACCCTGGAAGGAAGCCAATTGCTTTGCACCACCTACCGAAGAAAGGACAGGGAAGGACACGTTGATGAGAAAGGCTTCCTGGACGTTGCAGACAGTGCGGTAACTGATGTAATTCGCAGTGAGGACCAAACTTTTACCGTCTTCATGCCAGGAGAACCTTTTGCATCGGGCATTCAGGGAGAAGAGGGACCCTCAAGCGTAAAACAGCTGTTAATTCTGCTGGATGAGGTCTAGAGGGCTTTACAAATGTGTAGTAATAGCGTACGAATAGATGTAGAAAATAGGAGTTTGCCATGACTGGTGACCAACAGGTACATATTGGAAACAAACTACTTGGACGGGGTATGCCCGTCCTTGTGCAAACCATGTATGACAGTGCCATTCCTCATGATGAGGCAGAACTGGATGCATTGATTCGGAGAATCGGAACGCTCAATGCAATGGGTTGTGATGTAATTCGATTCTCATATCCCTCAAAGGAAGACCACGAAGCGTTTCGCTATCTTTGTGAGAAGAGTCCAATCCCTGTGGTCGCAGATATCCATTTTGACTACAAGCTTGCCTTGGATGCGCTAGCCTGTGGTGCACACAAGATACGCATCAATCCAGGAAACATTGGGGCAAAGTGGAAAGTGGAGGAAGTGGTAAAAAGCGCAAAAGACATGGGAAGAGCCATCCGAATTGGATTGAACAGCGGCTCACTACCTCGTGGAGATGAACCAACCGACCAGTTGATGAGCAATACCGCTCTTACCTACCTTTCTTGGTTCGAGCAGTGGGGATTTACCAATACAGTGGTATCACTGAAAGCCAGTGACACCAATCTGACCATACAAGCAAACAGAATGTTTGCGTCAAAGAGTCCCTATCCACTCCACCTTGGAGTTACTGAGGCAGGTTCTCTCATCAGCGCAGTGACCCGTTCAACCTGGGCGTTGGGACAACTGCTGAGTGATGGTATCGGCAATACAATTAGAATCAGCATTACCGGTGATATTGAAAGCGAAGTCCAAGCAGGTGTTGAGCTGTTGAGAACACTTGGATTGAGAAAGAAAGGCATACGGGTGGTAAGCTGCCCACGTTGCGGAAGACACAGCTTTGATTCCCAAGGCTTTCTTGCCTCGGTTGAGCAGGAACTGCTAACCATCGACAAGGATTTGACTGTGGCCATCATGGGCTGTCAGGTCAATGGGCCTGGGGAAGCAAAGGCAGCAGATTTGGCTATTACCGGGCTTGGAAATAGCATTTTCCTCTATGAGAAAGGTAAACTGGTAAAGAAAGTGACGCAAAGCGAAGCGAAAGCTGCATTTTTGGAAGCGATTGAACATGCATAATACGTTGATTATCAAGGGAGCAAGGGAACACAACCTCAAGAATATCGACCTTGAATTGGAAAAGGATCGCCTAATCGTTATCAGCGGTCTCTCAGGAAGTGGGAAAAGCTCCCTTGCATTTGACACCATCTTCGCAGAAGGACAGAGAAGGTATGTGGAGAGCTTGAGCTCCTATGCCCGTATGTTTCTCGACAAGCTGGATAAGCCGGATGTCGATTATATGGAAGGTTTGAGCCCTGCGATTGCCATCGAACAGAAATCGACACATCGCAATCCTCGATCCACAGTAGGAACAGTAACTGAAATCTATGACTATTTCAGATTGCTTTGGGCAAGGATTGGAACACCCCACTGCCATATTTGCGGTCGTGAGATCAGCGAGATGAGTGTTGACCAGATTGTTGATGCAATTTTCAAGGCGAAAGAGGGAACAAAGATTATTGTCAGTGCACCGGTTGCAATCGGTCGCAAGGGTGAATTCAAAAAAGTGTTTGAGGATGCCCGTAACGCTGGTTTCCAACGAGTGAAGGTTGATGGGCAGATGATGAACCTTGATGATCCAATCGTCTTGGAAAAGCAGTTAAAACACTCCATCGATATCGTAGTTGATCGCCTAATCCTCAGTCATGATGTGCGCTCCCGCCTTGCTTCAAGCATTGAAACATCAAATGAGATGACCCAAGGGTTGGTGAAGGTAACCTTTTTGAATGAACAGGGAGAGGAGGGCTATGAAGAGATCTACAGTGAAAGAAACAGTTGTCCCCACTGTGGCATCACCCTCCCTGACCTGGAACCCAGGCTTTTCAGTTTCAACAACCCGTATGGTGCATGTCCAGAGTGTAATGGATTAGGGTTCAAGACGGAATTTGATCCTGACCTCATCATCCCAGACTACGCAAAAAGCTTCAACCAGGGTGGTATTGCCACCATGAATCCGGATGCCAAGTGGTCAAGGTCTCTGATTGAGGCGCTCGCAAAGCATTTGCACTTTTCCTTGGATACTCCTTTCAGCAAACTTCCTCCCAAGACCATCGAGGCACTCTTGTATGGTACGAAGGAGCAGGTATTTGTTGAGTATAAACGAGAAAAGAGCCAACAGACCTACCGCGTTGAAAAGCCCTTTCCAGGCATCATCCCCGATCTGCAGAGACGCTACTATGAGTCCAACAGCATGCAGATCAAAATGTGGATGAATAGTTTCCAGACTACCAAGGTATGTCCCCTCTGCCATGGGGATCGTCTGCGTCCAGAAGCGTTGGCTGTGACGGTCAACGGCTTGAATATCATGGATGCCACCAGGCTTTCAGTTAAGAAGGCTCATGCATTCTTCAATGAACTGGTGCTCACTGATCAGCAGGCACTGATCTCAAACCAGGTGCTTAAGGAGATTCGAAACCGACTCTCGTTTCTCAGAAATGTCGGGCTTGATTATCTTACCTTGGATAGAAGCAGTGCAACCCTGAGCGGGGGAGAGGCGCAACGTATCCGTCTTGCCACCCAAATAGGTTCTGCCCTCAGTGGGGTGCTCTATGTCTTGGATGAGCCCTCCATCGGATTGCATCAGCGGGACAACCAGAAATTGATAGATACACTCAAGCACCTCAGGGATATTGGGAATACCGTACTGGTCGTTGAACATGACGAGGCAACCATCAGGGAAGCTGACTATCTAGTTGACCTTGGACCTGGAGCCGGTGTCCATGGGGGCTATATCATTGCACAAGGGACGCCGCTGGAAGTGGAACACAACAGCGAGAGCATAACTGGTAAGTACCTTGCAGGAACGCTTGCCATGCAGATACCTTCCAAGCGAAGGAAGGGCAGTGGCAAGGCAATCCTGCTCAAGGGTGCGAACAAGAACAACCTCAAACATGTCGATGTTGCATTCCCGCTTGGCAAGCTTATCGTTCTCACCGGGGTCTCCGGCAGTGGAAAGAGCTCGCTGCTCAATGAAGTGTTGCTTCCGGCAGTAAGAAGGCAATTGGCGAAAAAGAAGGCAAACTATGATGGCTTCAGCGACATAGGCGGTGTACAGCACATTGATAAGGTGATCAATATTGACCAAAGTCCGATCGGCCGTACCCCAAGAAGCAATCCAGCAACCTATGTCGGGGTATTCACAGCGATCAGGGAGCTTTTTGCCTCACTTCCCGAGAGTAAGGCAAAAGGGTACAAGAGCGGAAGATTCAGTTTCAATGTTGCCGGGGGCAGGTGTGAGAACTGTCATGGGGATGGCAATCTCAAGATTGAGATGAACTTTCTTCCCGATGTCTATGTCACCTGTGATGTGTGTCATGGAAAGCGTTTCAACAAGGAGACACTTGCGATCCACTACAAGGGAAAGAACATTCATGATGTATTGGAGATGACCATTGAAGAGGCAAGTGAATTCTTCAGTGCCATTCCAAGGATCAAGCGAAAGGTGGAAACTCTCAAATCGGTCGGTCTCGAGTATGTGAAACTCGGACAGAGTGCACTTACCTTGAGTGGTGGAGAGGCACAGCGTGTCAAATTGAGTCTTGAGCTCTCCAAGGTGGGGACGGGAAAAACACTCTATGTGCTTGATGAACCCACCACGGGATTGCATTTTGCCGATGTTAAAAAACTCATGGAAGTGCTCAATCGACTCGTCGATGCCGGAAACACCGTCATCCTTATCGAACACAATCTTGATGTCATTGCACAAGCGGACCATTTGATCGACCTCGGACCAGAAGGTGGTGACGGAGGTGGAATGGTTGTTGCTTGCGGTACTCCTGAGCAACTTGCACTATGCAAGGAATCCCACACGGGGTATTATTTAGCTCAGATGTTGCATGAAAAAAGTTGAGGAACACACAGTACGAATTATCCTGATACTGGCTCTCCTGGTTCTATGGGGCCAGTTTCTCTATGCCCAAGAAGATGCAATACTTCAGACTCTTCGTATTGAACAGGCCAGTGATGAAGAGCTGATCGAAATGGCTGCAATTAGGGGAATTGCGGAGAGTGATCCTGCCTCCCTTCGTCAAGCCTTGTATGACTATCA
>JBFWKK010000058.1:0-15844 GCA_050252715.1 Sphaerochaeta sp.
CTGTTGTGAAATGAAGAGCAAAAGAATTTTAAAGGATACCGCGGTACAGGTATTGAATTATCCCCAAAAAATCATACAAAACTATTGTATAAAAATACCATGTGTTATATAACAACTGTTATATTAAAGGAGCAGGAAATGCCACCGGCAAAAAAGATACCAGCACAAGCGATTGTGGAGGCTGCAATCCAGATTGTACGAGAAAACGGGATGGGGGAACTCCATGCTCGTTCGCTAGGAAAGGTTTTAGGCTGCTCTGTCCAGCCCATCTTCCATAACTTTTCCTCTATGGAGCTTCTCAAGGAAGCAGTGTATCTTGAGGTGGAATCACGTTTCGAACAACAATTGCTCTCAGGATTGGAGAACCATCATATTCCTTTTCTAGGCATGGGACTTGCGTACATTCAGTTTGCGCGAGACGAGAAACAACTCTTCAAGCTTCTTTTCATGTCGGATGAGTTTCGAGGAAGACAGGTACTTGATCTTGTCTCAGAAGAGGCCAACAAACCAATAGTCAGCATTATCTCGCAAATGACGCAACTCAATGAAAAGCAATCCGAACAAATCTTCTTGGGTATTTGGCTCCAGGTTCACGGGATTGCATCAATGCTTGCAACCAATGCATGTGTCTTGGATGACAAGGAGATCACGCAACTAGTGCAACATACGTTTACCGGTCTAAAAAATGAATATGGCAAGGAAGGAACAACCCATGCATGAAGCAAACAAAAAAAAGGTTCTACACAGAGTCTTGCTCTGGATACTGGCATACATTGTCTTGGTAAACATAGGGGATGCTCTTGGCTCCACACTAGGGAAAGGATCGTTGATAACCGCCCTGTTGCTACTTGGGTATCTCTGGATATTGGTACGGGTGCATGGATCTACAGATCTTATGCTGAGCGCTCCAAAGAAAGATTCTTCTGCAAAAGTATGGTACTTTCTTCCCTTATTGGCTTTGGCACTGATTCAGTGGTTTGCAAAACTAGATCCAACGCTATCCCACCAGACAATCGTGGTGACAGTACTCCTGATGCTTGGTGTCGGTTTTATTGAAGAGATTCTTTTTCGAGCATTACTCTTCCAGGCAATTGAAAAAGCATCTTCAACAAACAGAGCACTGGTTGTAAGCGGGATTACCTTTGGTTTGGGACATGTAGTAAACCTGCTTAGGGGATACAGCAACGAGGAACTGCTTTCACAGATGGTAGTTGCCATCGTACTTGGTATTGTGTTGGCACTCTTGGTTGTCAATACCCGTTCCATTCTTCCCGGTGCACTTTTTCACGTTCTGTTCAATATTGGCGGCTCTCTCACCAAGCAGGATAGTGACCTACAGAGATTGCTCTTGATCCCTATTCTCGTCATTGCAGGTATATATGCCATCGCGATGTTCAGACTCTTATGCAAGCGGGTATCCCTTTCTGATTCTCCGGATGGCAAAGTCATAGGGAGTCAGGTATCGTAGGTTGCCCTCTAAAGTGCAAAAGAAACCTAAGAAGCAAAATGAAAGATGGATAGAGAGACACCATGAGCATTACTGGTCAACTGTCAAACAACTATCTGAAAACCCTGAGCAAAAGACAAGGCGTACAGCTCATTACACCTGACTGGTGCTATGCTCAGCATGCTTCCTCAGATCCACTGGAGTTCTTGCCTCTCCTGCTTCAATCGATTCTACAATGCGGTTCTGTTCTTGTAGGAGGATATCCAGTACGAGGGGAATTGACGTATCTGTTACTAAAACGCACGCATAGCGTTTCAAAAGTCTCTTTATATTGGGACCAAAAACCTTTGAGACTGCGGTATTTACCTGATGTTCTTTCAGCAAGAGCCCAATCCCTGAAGCTTTTCTTGGATCTCCATGATCACTTTCTTGTTCTTCAACATCAACCGTATTTTCTAGCGTTACAATGAAATGAGATCCTCTCTCATCAATATCATAGATACAATAATAGTGTGCATCACCAAAATGACGGGTGATACATGTTTTTTCATCGTCCGTAGCAATAGCTACCCGTATCTGTTGCATGGATATCTCCTAAAGTATGCCGTAATGCTAAAACGATAGAGAAATAGTGTCAATAAAAAGGAGATTTACCGCTGTAATTGAACAATACCGGCAAGCACGATCAAGTGTAGCACGACCTGCTCAATCCAACTGAACCAGTCAGAACCGCGTAGTCCACCAAAGTCAATGGTCAGGACATCGAGAATAACAATCAAGGCAATCCAGAAGAACAGAATGGTGGTGAATGCAAGTTTGTTGAACGTTTCTGGAATTCCCTTCACGAAGTAGTGTGCAATAAGGAAGATCCCAGCAACCAGTTCCAATGCAGAGATGATAAAGAGCAACAGTTCACGGTCACCACCAAACATATTGCTGAGTTCTCTGGAGAGTTCACTCCCAGCTCCCGAAGCTGAGGCGAATCCAAGCATTCCCATTGCCATGAATAGCAGGGCAATGAGTATCTGCTGGATAGTGGGGGTGGCAAGTGTATGCAGATTTACTTTTGGTTTCTTTGCCATGATTGACTCCTTAGTATGGGAATGTCTTTGCCTTGAGTCTAAAGGCAAGGAAAGCTTGCGTAAAGAGGTAGGAGAAGTCTATGCAAAATAATTTGTAATTTATAGATTCGGCAAATGATTGTCTTACAATGAAAAAGATAGCTTGACCGGATGAGAAACGGGTGTATACTGAAAAAGTGAGTGAGTACTCACTCACTATGGACAAGGAGCATATACTGATGGAAAGAGTACACCGAAAACTCACCAAAGCCACCTTTGACAATCTTTCAAAAGAAAAGCAACTGCTGATTCTCCAGAGGGCAACCAGTGAATTTGCAAACAATGGGTTTGACCATGCCAACATCAACACTATCGCAGAAAAGGCTGGGGTAAGCGTTGGTTCCCTGTACAAGTATTTTGGTTCAAAGCAGGACCTCTTTTTGATGACCATCCACCAGGGAACAGTAGTGCTTCAGGAGATTCTCGCTTCCATTGTTCCTGTAGAGAAGCCCTTCATGGAGAAGTGTAGTGAACTGATACAGGCTATTCAGAAAACCAGTCGCCAACAGAGGGAACTCATACGCCTTTATAGTGAACTTACCTCTGTGGGAAACAGTGAGTTGGTAAGACAGCTCTCCTATGAAATTGAGACGATTTCAGCAGAGATGTATACCGCCTTGATCAAAAAAGGACAGGAGGAGGGAGAAATTAGAAATGATCTCTCCCCGGAGATGGGAGCCTTTCTTATGGACAACCTCTTCATCGCTCTCCAGTTCTCGTATGCAAGTGAATACTACCAGCAACGGTTCAAGCTGTTTCTTGGCTGTGACATAGAAGTGAAGGATGCGTTTGTCCGAGAGGAAATGGTGAAGTTTCTCAGTTCAGCATTGAGACCTTGATCTAGACAAGAAGGAGTGACCATGCAGGGAAAACCATATTTGCTCTCCTATGATGTAGGAACAACAGGAATGAAAACCTGTCTTTTTTCCACCGATGGTCATGTACATCTGGTAGGCTCATCTCTTAGGACCTACCCCTTGCTTCTTCTTCCCAATGGAGGCGCAGAACAGCGACCGGATGACTGGTATCAGGCAATGGTGGCCACCACAAAAGAGATTCTCGATACGACGCACATAGATCCATCAGATATCAAGGGAATATCATTCTGCTGTCAAATGCAAGGGCTGGTGTTGGTAGACAAGGAAGGGAGAGCGATCAGAAATGCATTCAGCTATCTTGACCAGCGGGCAACCCAACAGCTACGGGAAGGCATGGCGCATGGATTACAGATTGCAGGGGCCAATATCTACAAACTTTTGGTATCATTGGCTTGCACTGGAGCTGTTGCAACCAGTGTCAAGGATCCAGTATGGAAGTACCACTGGGTACGCAAAAGGGAACCCTCGCTTTTTAAGCAGGTCTACAAGTGGCTCGATGTCAAAGAGTATCTCATTGCTCGAATAACCGGTTCCTTTATCATGAGTGAGGATTCAGCTTTTGCGACACTCCTGTACAATCCAAAGAAACATAGGTGGAGTAAGAGGATGTGTTCAATGTTCAAGGTGGATCCAGCACATCTTTCAACTATCGTGCAAGCAACAGATATGGTTGGAGTAGTGAAAGAGCCCATATGCCATGAATTGGGTCTGCATACAGGGACACCGGTCTTTGCTGGTGGTGGCGATGCAGCAATTATCGGCCTTGGAGCGGGAGCTGTCTTGCCTGGGGAGAGCCATATCTACATGGGAACATCAGGCTGGCTGTCTACCGTGGTAGAGAAGAGCATGGTTGACCCTGCATCCAGAACTGCAGCAATAGTCAGTGCAATACCTGGTTTGTATGCATATTTCTCTGAGCTGGAGACTGCAGGAAAGTGCCTGGAGTGGGTGAAGGACCACCTTGCACTCGATGAAATAAACCTCTACCTCGAGAAAAAACTGGTAACCGATACGCCAGAGGCAATTGCAAAAAACCTCTATGAATACATGGCTTCAGTTATCGATACCACTATTCCAGGAAGCAAAGGGCTTATCTTTGCTCCTTGGCTCCATGGAAACCGCTGTCCTTTCGAGGACAACAATGCCCGTGGAATGTTCTTCAACATCAGCTTGGAAACAGGAAAGACAGAGATGATCAGGGCAGTAAGTGAGGGCGTTTGCTACCATATGCGTTGGTTTCTTGAAGTACAGGAGAAGCGGGTAAAGACTTTGCCCATCATCAAATTTGTAGGGGGAGGAGCTCTTTCAGAAATTACCTGTCAGATATTGAGTGATGTCTTGGACCGACCGGTACAGACTATTGAGAATCCACAAAATGTAGGTGCATTAGGTTCAGCTATTGTAGCTGGCTTGGGACTTGGCCTCTATCGATCTGTACAGGAGGCGACTGATGCAATTCCCAAAGGGAACATCTATGAACCGCGACAGGCTGTCAAGGAGGTGTATGACCGAAATTATGCGGTGTACAAAAAACTCTACAAAAGCAATAAAAAACTTTTCAAGGCTTTGAACGCCTAACAAAAAGGAAGCAGAAATGGAATCCAACAAAAGCGTACATATCAGTGGGAAGGAGAACGCTATACAGGTAGTGAAGTTCACGCTCTTTTCCATCAGCGCAGGCGTCATCCAGATAGTGGTATTTACCATCATGGAAGAGTTGTTCCATTTTTCTTACTGGCCCAGCTATCTTACTGCCCTCATTGCCAGTGTCATCTACAATTTTACTGTGAACAGGCGTTTTACGTTCAAGAGCGCCAACAATATCCCCAAGGCCATGAGTCAGCTGGGAATCTATTACCTGATCTTCACGCCACTGTCAACATGGTGGGGGGATGCATTGGTAGGACTGGGGATGTCAGACTATATCGTCCTTGGAGGCACCATGGTGGTGAATTTGGTTACAGAGTTCTGTGTCAACCGGTTCATCATCTATCGCACTTCCATCAATAGCCGAATTACCCAACAACCAAAGAAAACCATCTAGGAGGAGGAATGGTATGGATACCCGTTTTGCCATCTCACAGTATCCTGAGGCAACTATCATCACAGAGCAGCTTGATGCTTTGATTCAAAAACCCATCTACAGCATAGGCAGGGAAGCCTTGGCATACTACGAACAGCACTACTTCAACGAGCAGTGCCCAAAATCAAAAGCCATGATCAGTGAAGCAAAGCAGTACATTCCTGGTGGGGTGCAACACAACCTTGCCTTCAACCATCCATTCCCTCTTGTCATGGAGAAGGCAGAGGGAGCCTATCTGTATGACCTTGATGGAAACCGGTATTTTGACTTCCTCCAGGCCGGAGGGCCAACAGTACTTGGATCAAATCCTCCCAAAGTACGGGAAAAGGTGGTGGAGTTGCTGGAAACGGGAAGTCCCTCAACCGGACTCTTTCATGAGTATGAGTACAAGCTTGCAAAGAAGATCTGTGAAAGTGTCCCCAGCGTGGAGATGTTCAGAATGTTCAACTCAGGTTCTGAGGCATGCATGGCAGCGATCAGGGTTGCTCGGCTTGCAACAGGTAAGAAGAACATTATCAAGATGGGGGGTGCTTATCACGGGTGGAGTGACCAGCTTGCCTATGGTATCAGATTGCCTGGGACTAAAGGATTGCAAGCTCATGGTGTTCCTTCCTACCTCTTTAAACATACACAGGAGTTCTTTCCCAATCGACTCGATGCATTGAAGAGGATATTGAAGCGGAATACGCTCAGGGGAGGAACGGCAGCAGTCTTCATTGAACCGGTCGGACCAGAGAGTGGAACGCGACCCTTGGACAGATATTTCAATCAGGAAGTGGAACAACTCTGCAGGAAATATCATGCACTCTTGATTTTCGATGAGGTGGTGACTGGATTCCGTATCGGTATGGCAGGGGCACAGGGGTACTTTGGCGTTTCTCCTGATCTGACGGTTTTCGGCAAGGTCATAGCCGGTGGATATCCAGGAGCTGGTGGATTGGGAGGCAAAGAGGAGTTTATGAAATACCTGGCTGCGGGCATTCAGACAGGAGACAGGATCCATAAGGCATTGGTTGGAGGAACCATGGCTGCAACCCCAATCAGCTGTGTAGCTGGCTACTATACCTTGGAGGAAATAGACAAGAGCGATGCCTGTAGAAAGGCAGGAGCAATGGGAGACCGTCTTGTCAGAGGGTTGCAGACGCTCATAGATCGCCATAACCTTCCCTTTGTTGCATTCAACCAAGGTTCCATCTGCCACTTGGAGACTGTGGGAACCATGCATTTCTCGGTAAATTGGAAGAAACCCTGGACGATTGCCCATGTGATACAGGAAACTGCAAAGAGAAAGAAGGAGATGGAGTATATGGGAGCTGCCTATATGGCAGAAGGATTGGTCACATTGGCAGGCAGCAGACTCTACACCAGTGCAGCCTACACTGAACAGATGATTGATGCATCCCTGCTTGCGTTCGATCGAGTCTTCAGTCAGATAGAGTGCATCGAGGAATAGAGTATGGAGTTGCAAAGAGCAAAAACAGCGGTTCTGGAGGCAACAAAAAAACTGGTGGCATCCCACTTGGTCGCTCGTACCTGGGGGAACATCAGTTGTAGGGTAGGGGAAGGCCAATTTCTCATTACTCCCAGCGGTAAGGCATATGAAGGGATGACTGAAGAGCAACTGGTCCTTGTATCATTGCAAGACCTAAGCTATGAGGGAGAGGTGAAACCTTCCTCTGAGAAGGGAATTCATGCATTGGTCTATCGTCTCCATCCTGAGGCACGATTTGTGATCCATACCCACCAGGAGATGGCCAGTCTAGCAAGTTTGCTCGCTCAGGATATTCAAGTCTGTGATGAATGGAAGGAACTCTTGGGTGAAACCATTCCGACCGCACACTATGGATTACCTGGTACAAAAGGTCTGCAGAACCATATCCACCGTGTATTGAAAGAGAACTCTTGCTCTTCCATCCTCATGGCAAGCCATGGCGTACTCTGTTTCGGCACGTGTGCACAGGAGGCTTTCAGCATTGCTGAGGCCTTGGAAATTGTATGTGATTCGTATATCAAGAAGCGCTCTCCAGTACTCGGGTCAATACAAACGAAACCAGAACTCTCTGTGATTGCCCAAAGAAATGATGGGAAAATCATCTTCTCTGGAAGGAGTGACTCACTTTTACAGGATTGTTCACGGTTATTGCTGGAACAGAGAGCGAAGGATGGGTTCATCTTTTTCCTTGAGTCAGAGGAAGTCCTGAAAGTGGCCAGCACAGATAAGAAGCTGGGTGCATACCTTGACGACTTTGCCCAGATAGCAGGTCCCTCCATTGTTGTTGTGAAACAAAAGGATTCCGCATCGTTATCCTTAAAAAATCGTGATGCTCTTCTCCTGGAAGGGGTTGGTGCATTCTGCTACGGGAAGACAGAAAAGTATGCAGAAGCTGTTGGCATGCTTGTTCAGAAAAATTGCAAGGCTGCACTGCTGAGTAAAACAGAGCTTCACGTTCATCCGCTTCCTCTATTGGATAGGTATCTTATGCGTGCTGTCTATACCCATACCTATGCAACTCTACAGACGGAGTAACAGATACTGCAATCTCAAAAACTTTGCTAAAAGCGATAATTATCTCAACAATTTAGGGCTATTGACATAGTGTCTCAATTGTTTTTGAATCAGAGGGGTTATACAATTTCAGTACTTTTAATATAAGGAGTTCCGCTATCAAAGAGAAAGACCCCTCTCGTAAAAGAAAATTGAATCTGGATATTCATCCCGTGGTGTTTTTCACCTCGGCTTCCCTTATCATTGGATTCGTTGTTGTATCAGTCTTCTTCAATGAAATGCTGGGCAACGTCTTCAACCCACTACTTGCAGGGATTTCTACCAATGCAGGTTGGTTTTTCACCCTTTCAGTAAATATCATTCTTCTGTTCATTCTCTACCTCATGTTCAGCCAGTATGGGAATATCCGACTTGGTGGAGACGATGCAGAGCCTGATTTCAGCACGCTGAGCTGGTTTGCCATGCTCTTTTCAGCCGGTATGGGTATTGGACTCTTGTTCTATGGGGTGGCAGAACCCATGTTCCACTTCCAATCAACTCCTGTCCCGGTCGATAGTGCTGCAGAGGCAGCCCGCAATGCAATGCAGTATACGTTCCTGCACTGGGGACTTCATCCTTGGGCAATCTATGCGCTTGTGGCCCTTGCATTGGCATTCTTCAGCTTCAATAAGGGACAGCCTCTCTCAATTCGTTCGATTTTCTATCCGATCCTGGGTGAGAAGATCAATGGACCATGGGGTAATCTGATCGATATCCTTGCAACCATTGCAACCCTCTTCGGTGTTGCCACCTCCCTTGGCTTTGGCGTACAACAGATCAACGCTGGATTGAACCATCTGACCGGACTTGATCAAAGTCCGTTGGTACAACTCTTTCTTATCGCTGGCATCACCACCATAGCCACCATCTCTGTAGTGAGAGGACTGGACGCAGGAATCAGAAAACTTTCTGAGCTCAACATCTGGCTTGCATTGGTATTATTGCTCTTTGTATTCATCTTTGGTCCAACGCTGTTCATTGCAAATGGATTTATTGAGAACATTGGAGCCTATCTCACCAATTTTGCAGGTATTGCAACGTGGAATGAAACATTTGAAAATACTTCTTGGCAGAATGACTGGACTGTCTTCTATTGGGCGTGGTGGATTGCCTGGTCCCCCTTTGTAGGGATGTTTATTGCTCGTGTATCAAGAGGAAGGACAATCCGTGAATTCCTCATGGGAGTTCTCTTTATTCCAACGCTTGTCACCTTTCTCTGGATTACGGTTTTTGGTAATTCAGCTCTCTTCATAGATCTCTTCCAAGGGGGGAACCTCGGGGAGGGAGTAACAGAAAATGTACCACTCTCGCTGTTCCTTCTGTTTGAGCATTTTCCACTTTCAAAGATACTCTCTGTATTGGGAGTTCTGGTAGTGGTCAGTTTCTTCGTTACTTCTTCTGACTCAGGTTCAATGGTCATTGACATCATTACTGCAGGAGGAAACCCTGATCCTCCCATTCCCCAGAGACTGTTCTGGGCTATCCTGGAGGGTGTTGTTGCTGCCTCATTGCTCCTCAGCGGCGGATTGGTCGCCCTGCAATCTGCAGTGATTGCAACAGGACTTCCCTTTGCTGTTGTGCTGTTGGTATTGACTTACAGCCTCAAGAAAGGCTTGAACGAATATACCGGCATGCAGACATTCTCAGTGAAAACCGGAAAGCTCAAAGCACGACATTTCCAGATTGAGAGTGGGGAAGCACCTCTTGTCAGATTCCATAAGAAAGCAAAAAAGAAGGATCAGGAGGAGCCGCATGTTTAAACAGATCAGTCAAAAATACGCAGGGGGATGTTTCTTTCTCCTTCGCCAAAGAGAGGACTCTGTAGTATTTCTTGGTACTGCATTTCTGGTCCATGAACAGGGATATCTTCTCACTGCTACCTTTCTGCTTGAAGAGGACTATGAGGGATTGATGGTAGCACGACCAAGTAATCCAGAGGCATTCTCTCCACTCAGTCTTGATGTGGTGCAGGCAATCCCCGTTGAGGTGGTCAAGGCCGATTATGACACCAACACAGCGTTGCTCCATTTTACGAAGCCGTTGATCATAGACACCCCTGACCATATGGTGGGAAACGTTGAGTCAGTGCAGTTGGGCTCTTCAGTTCTGGGAATTGGATTCCCCTTTGGTCATGAGGATCTGCAGAACCTTGCGGTTCAGAGCGGGGTAATTGCCTCAAAAGTTTCTCTGCGGGATACAGTCAATCTCTTCCTCTTCGATAGAGCCATGCATACCGGGATGGCTGGAGGACCGCTGATCAACTACGACGATGGGAGAGTCATCGGTATTATGATGGGTCTTTTCGTCCCGAAGGAGGACGGAGGGGATTTTGTCAGAGGTTCCCATCCTGAGTATGAGACAAGTTTCAGCTATGCAGTATCCATAGAATATGGAAAAGCAATGCTTGAAGCAATGGATCTTGTCCTGCGTTAGTGTCAGCTATAAGAAGCGTCTTCTATTTCAAGGGAGACGCTTCTTGTTCGGTATCGGATAGTCTTTCCTGCAGGTAGAGTAAAAACTCCTGCTTCAGCCTTGGAGATGGTCGGGAAAAGGGATACCCCCATTCGCTTTCATGACCTTTATCTCGGGGCGTAGCATGATGTGTAATGGGAAGTCCTGCCAATCGTCGTGCAAGCGCTTGAGTAATACATCGGCAACTGCCTCTCCAATTCTCTCACACGGCTGGGCTACCGCATAATGACAAAGTGTAAGCAGTGGAGCATAGCTAAGGTAGTCAAAGCTCGCAAAAACCAGTTGTTGAAAGTCCTTATCTCCTGTCATCTCCATCACTTGGATGGTAGCCCCAAGGTGTAGTGAGTCATTGGCTATGAAGAAAGCCTCAGGATAGTCCACCTCACTGAGCACCTGCTGAATGAGATTCCTTCCTGAATTCTGGGTCATGGCATCCTGATGGTAGACATATCGGTTTTCTACGTGTAATCCTTCTTCTTGCATCGAATCCAGAAATCCTTGCAAGCGTTCTCGTGCAGTGTAGATAGAAAGATCTCCTCCAATATATCCAATTCTCTTATATCCCTCATTGTGGAGAGCCTTGACCATCTGTTGTACCCCATACCGATTATCTGTCTCCACCGTATCAACCATGAGTCCCTTGATACGCCGGTCGACAAGGACCAAGGGGATTCCGCTCAATGCCTTGCTCAGAAAATGCTGACCCTCAGAACCGGCAGGCATGACAACAATGCCATCCACATTGCGTTCAATGAGTATTTGGAGTTTTTTCTTCTCTTGTGCAACAGAGTCATTTGAAGAGGTGATGATCAGGGAGTAGCCCAATGGTCCGAGACTGCGCTCCATTGCTTCAACAACCTCCATGAAAAAGACATTGGAGAGTTCTGGAGCAATGATGCCAATTGTGTTGGTATGGCGGAATTTCAAAGAGCGAGCTACCTCGTTGCGGTTGTAGCCAAGCTGTTCCATTGCATGGAGGACCTTGATCCGGGTATCCTCCCGTACCGTTTCACTATGGTTAAGTACACGGCTTACGGTTGCTATAGAGACCTGGGCAGATTGGGCAACATCCTTTATCGTTGGTGATACCATTGGCAACTCCTAAAAAGGGGCCATCCAGCGTAGATGCCGGTGACCCCTTTCCTGGTGAGAAATAATCTCAGAATCAGGGTTCATCAATCGTAGATCAAGCCCTTGATGTCTGGATCATCCATGTTCTGGTAGTTGTAGAACTTAGCACCGGTATCGACATCGGAGACAGATTCGCCCTTATATGCCTTATAGGCAAGCTCAACGGCCTTGTATCCGATCTGATACGGATCCTGCGTAATGGAACCGAGGAAGTACTGGTTCCGTACTGCATTCTTCTGGGCAGCACCGGCATCGTAGCCAATAACCACCATGTCACGGAAGGTTGCATTGCTCTTCAAGGTAGCACCATCATTGGTTGCAGCCAAAAGACCCTTTACAGTAGCCTCATTCGAGCAGAAGATGCCCAGGATGTTGTCACTGCTTACCTTGTTCAATACAGCTTGTGCTGCATTGGTTGCATCGGTCATGGCTGCAGATGCAGGAACAATCATCTCAATGAACACCTTTCTTCCCTTCGTTGGGCTGTCAGAAGCGATGTATGCAGTATTACCGATGACAGAGATATCACTCTTTGAGAGTGCAGTCTTCTCGTCGATCAACTTGATCATGGTGTCCCTGAATCCTTTACCTCTGCTGAGCAAGGATTCTCCTGAGGCATCTTGGTTCATGACCACGATCTTTACCGGCTTGGCAATGGAAGCAGACTCAATTCTGCCCTTGATCACCTCAAACATCTTCTCCGCTGCCATGCCAGCAGCAGCATAGTTGTTGGTGGACGCATTTGCCCAGATTGATCCCTCAGGAGCCTCTGGTACACCAGAGTCAAATCCAATGACTGGAATTCCCTGGTTCTTCGTCTGTTGCAACTGGTCAAGGACACTGCTGGTATTCAATGCAGCAAGAGCAATAGCCACTGGGTTCTTTGCCATTGCGTTGTTGAGCATCTCTACCTGGATCTGCACATCACTTTCCGAAGGAGGTCCCTCAAAGGTAATGTCAACGCCAAAGTCCTCTGCTGCAGCGTTTGCTCCAAGTTTTACCTGCTGCCAGAAATCGTGCTGTTCTCCTTTTGACACCACAGCGATGTACGGCTTTTTCTCTTGTACTCCTTCAGCAAACAGAACCGTTGAAGCAAGTACCACCAGAGCCACTAATACGACTAAGGTTTTCTTCATATAATTCCTCCTGTTTTTTTTTCAAGTCTCACAGACTCGAATGTGCTATGTTCAATAACGGATCTTCCGTTACCTCCTCTCAAATGCTTTTTCCTTCTTTTTCAGTGCAGCCTTTTCCTTCTTTTCTTCCTTCTTCAATCTACGATACTCTCGTTTCAATTCACCCTTGAGCGACCTGATAGACTCTTCAATAGCTTGCTTATCCGTTTCTGATGCGGTTGTTGCTTGTTCCCTCAGTGCACTAAGTTTTACAAGAGTCTCTTCTCGATAGGTGTCTGCCGCAGAGAGTATTCTGACCTCCGTAGATTTCTTGGTGCGGTAGATATCGAGCATGACAGCGCCGAGGACAACCACTCCGGTAAAGAATGTCTGGTATTGTGACTGCAGGTCCATGGAAGGAAGCCCTGCCCGCAAGACACTCATAATATAGACACCAATCATGGTACCAAAGACAGAACCGGCCCCTCCACTGAGACTGGTACCCCCAATAACTGTTCCTGCGATAGCGTAGAGCTCAAAGCCCTGTCCTTGGGCAGGCATGACAGTCGTATAAACCGCTGCAAAGGCGATGCCGCCGATACCGGCAAGAAAGCCACTGATTACATAGGCCATCATCTCCCACTTCGCCACATCGATACCACTGAGGCGGGCAGCTTCCTTGTTTGAACCGACCGCAAAGATATAGCGTCCCATCTTGGTGCGAGTGAGGAGAATATAGGCAATGAAAGCAGTGCCGAAGAGGACAATTGCACCGGTAGGATAGGAAGTGTTGTCCTCTGCAATAAATTTGAAGATTCCCTTGAACCAGCTATCCTCTGCACCACGAGCAGGGAAGGTTGCGCTTCTCACGTTGGAGACAATGGAGCCGATACCAAGGCTGATCATCATGGTTCCCAGTGTTGCGATAAAGGGGGGGAGTTTCAGGCGGCTGACCATTATACCATTGAAAAGACCAAAAGCAGTGGCAACTGTGACAATAAGCAACAAGCTGATCCACATCGGCCAACCCCAGGTCTTATAGGCAGTACCTCCGATAATCGCGGCGGCCATCATAACCGTACCACAGGAGAGATCAATACCTCCGGTGATAATGACGAAGGTTACTCCGATGGCTAGAAACCCAATATAATACGATGAGTCCAGAATATTGACCAAGGTGGTATAGGAGAAGAAGTTTCTGCCGAACAGGGAAAAGAATGCATAAATGATTACAAGCGCGAGAGGCGCAAGCAATTTCTGCAAATTCATGCTGTTCTTTTTTTTCAACAATTCTTTGTCGCTTATTTTCATTGAAGGTAGCTCCTCCTATCTGTGTTGGGTTGCCAGAGCCATGATACGCTCCTGGGTCGCCTCTTCAATATCGAGAAATCCGGTGAGGTTCCCTTCACACATGACTGCGATCCGGTCACTCATACGGAGAATTTCATTCAGTTCACTGCTGATCATGATGATTGACTTACCCTCTTGTACCAGCTCATTCATCAAGTGATAGATTTCACTCTTCGCTCCTACATCAATTCCCCTGGTGGGTTCGTCGAAAATGAGCACGGAACAGTTCTTAATCAGCCACTTGGCCACAACTACTTTCTGTTGGTTGCCTCCTGAGAGGTTTTTCACCAATTGCTCGAGGGAAGGGGTTTTTACATTAAGCTTCTCAACACTCTCCTGGGCAACGTGACGAAGTTTTGTATGGGGGAGAAAAAGCCCCGGACTCAGTTCATCATAGGATGCCATGACGGCATTATCTGCAACAGAGAGTTTTATCGCCAAACCGAATCGCTTCCTGTCTTCTGAGAGATATCCCAGACCGTTTTGCACGGCATCCATGGGATTCTCAATGATGGTAGGTTTCCCATTGATGAATATACTGCCGCTGGCCTTGTCAGCACCAAAGAGGGCTCGCATCGTCTCTGTTCTTCCTGCACCCATCAAACCAGCAAATCCAAGGATCTCACCTCTTCTCAGTTCAAATGAGATATCTTGCACGAGCTTTCCTGCATTCAGATTCTCAACTTTCAGGATCACCGGTGCATCTTTTGGAACATTGCTTTTTGCCTTCGGCTTCTCATAGATGACACGTCCAACCATCATGTTGATCATCTCATCCTTGCTCAGCTCATTGGTTTGTTTTGTTCCTACGTATTCACCATCACGTAGTACCGTGACACGGTCTGTTATGACACCAATCTCGTCAAGGCGATGGCTGATGTAAATCATGCCAACACCTTTCTTGGCGAGGTCACGCATGATGGTGAACAGATCGTTGATCTCACGGTCTGTAAGAGCAGCTGTAGGTTCGTCAAGGATCAGTACTTTCAGGTTATGGGAGACTGCCTTGGCGATCTCAACCATCTGCTGTTTACCGACAGTAAGGTTGCTTACCTTTTCTTCTGGGTCAATAGACATATGCAACCGGGAAAAGAGTTCTGCTGCTCGTCTATTCTGGTCTTTCTCATCAAGAAACCATCGTCCATGCTTTGTGGACTCCCGCCCGATAAAAAGATTTTGAGCAACAGTGAGGTGCTCCATCATATTCAATTCCTGGTGCACGATAGCAATACCTGCATCCAAGGCTTCTTTGGGTCCTTGGGGGTTGAACAGCTTATCCATATAATGGATTTCACCAGAGTCTTTCGGGAAAATACCGGTAAGAGCTTTCATGAGCGTAGATTTCCCAGCCCCATTCTCACCTACAATGGCATGTATTTCGCCTTCGCACAATTCGAAATCCACTCCCTTGAGGGCATGCACGCCGGCGAATCGCTTATCAATGGCCTTCATTGACAGGATTACGTTGTTCACAGCCACATCTCCTTGTACTATTGTATTATTCCCTTGCTCTATAGTATCTGTCAAGGAAAATTTGTAAACGTTTACAATAATATAAGTTATAGAGAATAAATCTACACTCTCAGAGATATGTGAAATAGTACAAATAGTGCACTTAGATTCTTGTCAAAGCGATACTTTTCTCCCAGAGTTTTCTTGCTTTATCTTTATCAAGAGCATGAGGTGCAGGGATCTCCTCTGT